>JAHZJA010000035.1 GCA_022601155.1 Deltaproteobacteria bacterium
ACCCGCCTCTCCGAGCGACCCCGACCCGCCTCTCCGAGCGACCCCGCCCGCCTCCGCGAGCGACCCCAGACTCGCCTCCGCGAGCGACCCCAGACTCGCCTCCGCCGGCGGCCCAGATTCGCCTCCGGGAGCAACCCCCCCCACCTCCGCGAGCGACCCAGACTCGCCTCCACGAGCGACCCCGACCCGCCTCCGCCAGCGGCCCAGATTGGCCTCCGTTGGCGATCCAGACTCGCCTCCGCCAGCGACCTCGATGCAGCGCGAACGCGTGCCGCTGGTCAGCGGCCGTGCAGGATCCCGAGCCGTTCCAGCCCGCAGCCCTTCGCCAGATCCATGATCTTGACCACGTGCTGATGTTGGGTCGACGCGTCAGCCCGGATGTTCACGCCGGTCGAGGCGTCACCGCTCGCCGCGTTGCACAGCCGCACCTTTAGCTCGTACTCGTCGATCCCTTTGCCGTCCACTTCGAACCGGCCATCGGAGCCCACCGTCACGACCACCGCCTTCGGTTCTTGTCGCACGTCCGAGTTGTTGGCCTTGGGTAGCTTCACTCGAAACGACGGGTTGTTCTGAAACGTCGTCGTCAGCAGGAAGAAGATCAGCAGCTGGAACACGATGTCGATGAGTGGAGTCAGCTCCACCACCGCTTGCTGCGATCCTCGTCGGCGCGCGCGTAGTCCCGTCGTCCGGGCCGCCAGGCTCACGCGTCCTCCTGCTCTTGTTCCCGCGCTGCGCGGCTCATTCGGGCCTCTTCGAGAAGATCCACGATCCCCATCGCGTCTTCTTCCATCGCCACGATGATCCGGTCGTTACGGCCCTGCAGGAACTTGTAGGCGACCAGCATCGGAATTGCGACCGTCAGCCCAGCCGCTGTCGTGATGAGCGCCTGCCAGATGCCCTGTGCGAACGCATCCGGTCGCACCTGTGGGTACGTCTCCACGAACCCCTTGAACACCTGGATCATCCCGATGACCGTGCCCAACAGGCCGATGAGTGGGCTCGCCGACGCCACCGTCCCCACAACTTCCACGTTGCGATCGAGCTGAGCCACCTCGCGGTTGCCCACTTCCTCGACCGACTCCTTCGTCTGCGCGCGGTCCTTGCCGTGCCCGAACGACCGCAACGCCGCCGCCATCAGCAGCGCCACGCTGCTGCCATTTTCCTCGCACAGCAGCAGCGCCTCGGACGTCTTGCCCTTGGTCACCATCGCGCGGATGCGGTCCACGAACGCGCGCGGCAGCACCTTGGCCCGCTGCAGCGACCAAAGCCGCTCCAAGAACACCGCCACGCCCACCACCGAGACGACGAGGATGACCCACATCAGGGGTCCGCCTTGCTCGAAGAGTTCCGCCAGGTCCATGGAGTGGTTTGCCCGAGAAGCCGATGCTGCTCACAGCTGGAACGCTGCCTTCAGGCGCCTAGCGCCTCGTCGCTCGCTCCGCGAAGTGACCGGAATGATGACCGGGGCCGTGCCCCGCGGCAAGCTCGCGGGGCCAACTCCTCTCGCCCTCCCCGTTCCCGTCCCCGCACCGTCTCCCCCGCCTCCCAGCATCCTCTCCACCGCGCCTGCTGGCCCCCCTACCGCGGCCGCCACCCAATTCCGCCAACTCACCACCAAAGACCGTCAACGAGGGCTTGACGACCCATCGGGGCCCTGATAGTCATTCGCGCCCACCGACCGGTAGGCCCATCCCGGAGGCCACCACGGACACATACGGGGGAATAGCTCAGCTGGGAGAGCGTCGCGCTGGCAGCGCGAAGGTCAGGGGTTCGATCCCCCTTTCCTCCACTCCTAAACGGCCTCGTAGGGTAGCCTACGAGGCCGTTTTTCGATCGGCGAGGCGGGCGGTGCCGCTATGGTGCCGTGGTTTGGGGAGTCCGAGAGGGCCGCGATCGCCGCGTCTGCGGCGCCTGGGGTGGCGTGCAGATAGCGACGGGTCGTTGCCAGATCGGCGTGGCCCGCCAGCTCCTGGATCGTGGTGACCGGGACGCCGCGGGCGGCGAGCCGGGTGCAGAAGGTGTGGCGGGTGGAGTGGTAGGTGCCGTGCTCGACGGCGGCGGCGGTGCGGATCTTGTGGAACCGCAGGCCGACGACGCGGCGCGACAGCGGGGTGCCTCGGCGGGAGAGCAGGACGTGAGGGTCGTGCGGGTGTCGAGGCAGGCCGCGGAGGGCTTCGACCAGGCGGGGCGTCAGCGGGATCGTGCGTGAGCGCCAGCCCTTGGGGGCGTGCTCCTCGGAGTCGTCGCGGGTTCGGGCGACGGTGACGGTGGGGCGGCCTTCGAGGATGAGGTCGCTCCACTGGAGGGCACGGGTTTCGGACATGCGGAGGCCCGCGTCGACTCCGAGTAGGAGAAGGGCGAGGGCTTGTCGCCCGAGGGATCGGGCGGCCGTGACGAGGGCGTCCACTTGCTCGTCGCGGAAGTACGGGGCCTCGCACTTGGGGAGCTTGACCAGGCCGACCCGGAAAGCCCGGGGGATCCGATCGTGCTCGGCGTGCCAGTGGCGGACGAGTCCGCTCAGGACGACCAAGGCGTTGTTGATCGTCTTGGGTTGGCGGCCGGCCTCCGTCATTGCGATCCGGATCGCCGAGAAGTCGGCGGTGCGGATCGCATCGACCTTGCGCGTGGCCGTATGCGGGAGGACCCACAGACGGAGGAGGCGTTCGATCGAAGCGAGCGTCGACGGGCGACGGCCGCGGGATCGAAGGTCGCGGAGGTAGTGCGAGGCATAGCGGGTGAGGGTTGGCGTAGTGTCGTCGGGTGGGTCGTCCTTTCGACGCCAGAATCGAGCGTAGAGCGTCTCGCGGAGCTGGAGCTCGTATCGCGAGGCGCCGCGGCGAGACTGCACGGGGCTGACTCGTCGCACGCGGGTGATTCCGGTGGGGGTTTGGAGGTGGAAGTCGACCATCCAGCGGCCTCTCGGGCTCTTTCGGATCGGCATTCGGTTCGTCATCAGCTTTCCGGTGACGAATGGTTGAAGCACCTCCACGGTAGCCGGCGATCGGCGGCGTTGCTCACAATCGTGCTCGAATCGCCAAGACCGATCGAGGGCCGAGGTTGGGACATCGATCTCGGCGTGGAACTTTACGTTCCGCCGAAGGGACGGGCCGACGCGTTCCGCCTTGGCTCGGATTTCACTGCGACCGTCGGCGTTCTCGTTCGGCGAGCAACCACACGAGGTCGGCTTCGTCTTGCTTTGCCTTGACCGATCCTGGCGTGCGTCGCTGGGCCGACGCCTGCTTGGCGGCGATCAGTTCGTCGAACCCGAGCACGTGCACGGGGATGCCCTCGATCTCAGCGGCTGCTCGCCCTCGCCACGCTCGGTCGAACGCCACGCCAGCGATCCGGGTCATGACATCGATCCGGTCGGGCTCGACGCCCATGTAGAACCCCACCTGCGGCTCGGACAGCTCTTCCACCGATACCCCAAAGTATTCCAAGGAGGTCGCCGCAAACTCTCGGATCGAGACCTCGAGGCGCGCCGCGTTGGTCTCGTTCGCGGCGATGAGCACGTCGAGATCGCCGGTCGCCCGCAGCCGGCCGTGAGCGGCGAGGGCGTGGGCGCCGACGACGAGGAACTCAACGCCGGCCGCCGACAAGGCGGTCAGGAAGTCCCGAATGTCCTCGCTCGCCATCGTTCGTCAGGAGTTTGGTCGCGTACGCGCGACGGCTCAAGCGGCGCAGCGCGGAGATGCGCTCCGTGGGGGTCATGTCCCGGTACGCCGCGTCTTCGTCCGGGAAATCGCCCGGAGCATCGACCCGACCGCCACGTCGGCGCCGTGCGAGTCGCTCGGAAACGGTGTCCACGATCGAATCATAGCACCATGCTGCCGTGAACGGGGCCGAGTTCGACCGGGGCACGGGCTACTCGTCGGGGTCGCGGCTGAGCGGGACCACTCTCCCCTGCCCCGACGCTCTGGCGACGGCCAGCGTGCTGTCGCGGGTCGCCGTGGTCGAGCGTCGGGGCGCCGCTGGAGGGGAGGTGAACGCTCGGCCTGGGAACCACTCGCCACTTGATTCTGGGCGACGCGCCAGGGCAGCGATCGCGGCGTCCTTCGCTCCGGGCATTGCGTGGAGGTAGCGCTGCGTCGTCGAAAGATCTGCGTGACCCGCCAACTCCTGGATCGTCTTGGGGGGTACGCCGCGGGCCGCGAGGATCGTGCAGAAGGTGTGGCGGGTCGTGTGGAACGTGCCGTGCTCGATCCCGGCCCGCTCCTTGATGCCCGCGAATCGGGTCCCCACCATTCGGCGAGTCAGCGGCTTGCCCCAGCGGTCGAGGAGCACGTGCGGATCGGCGAGGTTGCGAACAACAGAGCCGAGAACGTCGACAAGCCGCACAGAGAGGGGAACGACTCGCGAGGCCCAGCCTTTGGGCGGGTACTCCTCGTCACCCTCTCGCGTGCGAGAAACGGTCACCGTAGGTCGATCCTGCAAGGCTAAATCGCCCCACTGGAGCGCGCGGATCTCCGACATTCGCAGGCCCGCATCCACACCGAGTAGCAACATGGATTCCATGTCGGACCCCAGCTCGTGGGCTGCCTCGACCAGCAGTTCGACCTCGTCGTCCGTGTAGAACTTGGCCTCCGTCTTGGCGGTCTTCACCAGCCCAACGCGGAACGCAGGCGGTCTGAGGTCTTGCTCGGTGTGCCAGTGGCGGACCATGCCACTGAGGACGACCAGCGCGTTGTTGGTCGTCTTTCCGGAGCGGCCCTTCTCGATCATGGCCTGGCGCACGGTCGAGAAATCAGCGGTCTTGATCGCATCGACGAGGCGTTCGCCGACCCGAGGAACGATCCAATTACGGAGGAGCCCCGAGATCGACATCAGCGTCGATCGCTTGCGACCGCGCGAGGCGAGGTCGCGGAGGTAGGGCTCGACGTACTCGCCGATGGTCGGGACCTTCGCCAGCGAGCGGCGATAGGTGCCAGCCACGACGGCCTCTCGAAGTTGACGCTCGAATCGCTCGGCGCCGCGACGGGTCTGGAGGGGGCTGACCTTGCGGATCCGAACGCTGGTACCGGTCGGGGTCTGAATGTGGGCGTCGACCATCCAGCGGCCACGCGCGGTGCGTCGGACGGTCATCGTCGGTTTCCTCCTTGCGAGGCCCAACCTGCCGGCCGGTCGGCTTCAGCGGCGGCTCGTCGGCGGTGGCCTGCTGACGCTCGGAGTCGCAGGGAAGAGGCAAGGCTCCTCGAGCCCACGGGTTGGGAAAACGTGGGATCCTGGTGAAACGGTGTGCTTCTCAGCGTGTACATCGATGAGCTCGTTGAAATTTGGGCACGAACGGGCCTCGACCGCTCGACGAGAGCGGCGGGCAACACCTACATCTGGATGGCGGCAGCTCGTCCCGAGCGTGTCGTCTCTGGTGGACGCACAGGCGCTGGGGCATGGGCCTATCGCTCAACTTCGCAATGCAACGCTTGCTGTCGACCGATTTTTCGAGGCAACTTTGGCAACTCGAAAGTTGCTACCTCGTGCCCACTGATATCTCTCGGGTTTGGTGGTTGAGCTAGGTGCAAGATAGGGCAAAAGTTGCTGCGAATTGATCCGTTCGGCACCCCCGTTCGACGCTGAGGGAGCCCCGATGCG
>JAHZJA010000373.1 GCA_022601155.1 Deltaproteobacteria bacterium
CGCGCAGCTCGCCGACGTCGTCCTCCCAATTGCGGCCAACGCTCGTGAACGCAGGCGGTGCCATCTCGTGGTAGCGCCGGATGTCCTCCACCGTGGAATCGAAGACGGCCAGCGCGGGAGGAATCGGTGTCTCGGTGGTGACGGCGGCCGGGACGGGCGGCGCGGCGGGGGGGCCCGTCGTCACGGGGGTCGTCGCACACCCGAGCAACCACGACGCGACGCACAACGAAGGAAACCAGGGCGAGCGCGGCATCCCCCGATGATCGCACGGCACCGCAGCCTCGCTCAAAGCTGCGCGAGGGCGCGTCCTTCAGCGGCAATCGCTGGTGCTCAACAAGTTGTCGAGGGTTCTGTTGCGCAGCACCTCGTCCTGCTCGAGCAACCGCTTGAGCCGCTGGCGAGCCCGGACCAACCGCGCCTTGATCGTGCCCTGTGGCGCTTGGACCACGCGGGAGATTTCCGCGATGGTCAGGCCTTCCCAGTAGTGAAGCTCGACCGCGATCTGGGCGTCGACCGGGAGCTGACGCAGGGCGAGCTGAAGCCGGCGGTGCTCTTGACGGTTGGCGACGATCTCGCTGACGCGGCAATCGAGGTCGGCCACGGAGACCTCGAGCGGGGAAAACCTTCGGCCTCGTCGCTGAGAGGTGCGGTAGTGGTTGAGCAGCTTGCGTCGCGCGATGGTGAACAAGAATCCGCGAAAGCTGTACCGACCGCCGTCCTCTTCGATGCGCTCGTGGGCGATGGCACACTCGGAGAACGTCTGCTGGCACAGCTCGTCGGCGCCGTGAGAGACCTTGCTTGCAAAGAAGCTGTAGACTCGCGGGCCGTAGCGGCGAATCAGGCAATCGGCCGCGGAACGGTCACCCTGTCGCCAGGCTGCGAGGAGGGCACCGTCCGTGGTGTCTCGGGTCCATCGGTTCATCCTAATCCCTACCGGAGCGTTCACCTCGAGCATACGGGTCGTGGCGGCCTCGTGTTCCCGGTTCCGTCCCGCCCCGACAGTCTAGCCCGTGCGCGTCGGCGTGTTGCGCAGGACGGGCGGCTCCATCTGACATCAAGGGCGCGAGACTTGGGCAAGTTGCCCAGCGGACTGATGGGGCGGCGGCGCTTCGGGTATGTTCGCCCACGTGAAGCGAATTCCCGCAGCGGCGGCCGAGGCCGCGAGTGCTCTGGCTCTGGTCGAGACCCTTCAGAAACGTTTCGCGAGCGCTCTGGAGCAGGTGGCCCGTGGCTTCGGCCTGTTCGATGCCTTCGTGCCCGTGGAGTGGCTCCGTGATGAGGGGCGGCACGGTGGCGGTGTGCGGCATGTCGTCGCCGACACTCCGGTCTACGGACGGGCCTCGATCAACGTCTCGCAGGTGCACTACGACGACGAGCCCGAGCGGGCGTTGAGCTCGGCCACCGCGCTGTCGGCCATCGTCCATCCCCAAAATCCGCATGCGCCCTCGATGCACATGCACATCAGCTGGACGCAGCTGCGCGATCGCCCGGGGGTCTGGCGAATCATGGCCGACCTCAACCCTGCGATTCCCGAGGCCGCCGACACCGAGGCGTTTCAGGGGATGCTGGAAGCGGCGGCGCCGGAGCTCCACACCGAAGCCTTTGCGCAGGGCGACCGCTATTTTCACATTCCTGCGCTGGAGCGGCACCGCGGCGTGTGCCACTTCTATCTCGAGGGGCACCGCAGCGAAGACGCAGACGCCGATGCCGCCCTCGCGCGACGGGTGGGAGAGTCGACGATCGACCAGTACGCGCAGATCGTTCGAGCGGCGCTGGAGAGCCACCCGCAGCCCGACGATGCCGCGCGCCAGGCCCAGCTGGCCTATCACACCGTGTACCTGTTTCAGGTGCTCACGCTCGACCGTGGCACGACGTCGGGCCTGCTGGTCCACGATCAGAACGACGTGGGAATCTTGGGATCGCTGCCCGCCGAGGTCGACCGAGACCAGCTGGCGCGGTGGGGGGCAACGCTGGGGCCCGTCGACAAGGCGCTGGTCGATGCCATCGTGGGCGCGCTTCCGGACCAGACCCCATCGCCGGTGACGACGCCGGCCAAGCGCGCGTTGGCTCGGGTCGTGCGGGCGCACTACCAGGCGCACCCCGAAGCCCTCTCGCGACAGGCTTCGGGAGGCATCAACCCGCAGACGGTGGACAATCACCGCTGACGGTCGTTGCGGGAGCTGTCCCGCGACGAGCCCGTGGCTCCGGTGAAGTCAGTCTTTCGTTGCTCGGCGAGGACGAGGTGGGTACGGTCGCGAGTATGGACCGCAGCTCACTCGTCATCGCCGGATTGGCGCTTGGGCTGGCCGCGGCGTGCGGGTCGTCGACGGTGTTCGAGTGTGGAGCCGATGGCGACTGCCTGGTCAGCGGCATCGATGGTGTGTGTCAGGCCAGCGGCTATTGCAGCTTCCCCGACAACGAGTGTGAGTCCGGCCAACAGTACGGGGACTTGTCTCCCTCGGGCTTGGCCGGGACCTGCGTTCCCGTGGCGGGTACCGGCACGACGGCGGGGACCAGCAGCGGCGGCGCCGGGTCGTCGAGCGGCTCGGTGCAACCCGACGGCTCGGGCAGCTCCAGCGACGACGGTCCGGTGACCACTTCGGGCGGCGATTCCACCACGGGTGTCGAGACAACCACGGGAGGAGTGCCGGTCGACCCCGATCTGGTGGTGTGGCTGCCGCTGGACACCTTCCAAGGCGGCGAGACCCCCGATCTCAGCGGCAACGACAACCACGCGCTGTGTGGCATGGGTTGCCCGGAGGTGGTGCCGGGAGTCGTGGGCATGGCTGGCTCGTTCGACCGCAGGACCGAGACCCTCTTGGCCATTCCCACCAGCCCGATGTTCGCCGCCGAGCTGTTTACCGTGGCGGTGTGGATCCGTCCGCACAGGCTCGCCGGATCACCGATGACGATCGCCGAGCTACCGCTGGACACCACGCCCGCGTGGAACTCGTGGGAGCTTCGTCTCGACGGCCTCGATCCGAACGACCTGATGGCCCCGCATCGGTTGTTCTTCGCGATCGCAACGGTCGACGCGCAGACCGTCGTTCAAATCCCAGACGTACCGTTTGGTGTCGACGACTGGGTACACCTGGCGGGCGTCTGGAATGGGATGACGCTGGAGCTGTACATCGACGGGGACTTGATCGGGCTGGCGCCACCCGGGGCCGTGGAGTTTAGCGGCGACTTCGTGATCATCGGGGCGGGGCTGGTGGACGGCATGAGCATCGACGACTGGTTCGAGGGGGATCTGGACGACTTTCGACTGTACTCACGCGCCCTGACGGGGCCCGAACTCGAGCAGCTCGCCAATCCCGTGCCCTAGCCTCGACTTTGGCGGTTTTCCACGCGCCATAACACCGCCCCCGACCGCTGTGGCAGTGTTTTCGCTCCTCGACGCATGACCCGATGCGCCTTCGAAGCGCAGCCTCGCGAGGTCGCTGCCGCTGACGGCGTTGTGGCCCATGGAAAACCGCCAAAATCGAGCCTAGCGTCGCGCTCGTAGCCGGCGTCGGCCGATGGTGACGGTGACCCCGGAAGCGTTCGTGGTGATGCGTCAGCGCGGTGAGCGGTGCACCGTGTCCGTGGAGCAGCTCGGCGAGCGCAGGGCGGGGCGGCGCGTGCTCGGTCGCCTCGCGTCGACGCCTGTGGACGAGTCCGCTGCGTTTCCCCCGTGGGCCGGTGCCGCAGCCGCCTGGGTGAAGCGAGCGTCAGTGCCGATGTCCGCGATGGCCTCGGGGGCCGTCGAACGAGCGCCGGATGAGCGGGCCGGCCTGGGGGGTCCCCGGCGCCACGAACGACTGGCCCGGCTCGACGACGGCCGCCTCGAACGTCCCCAGGGCGAGCTCGAGCATGTCGTCGTCGGGGGCCATGATGAGCGTGACGTCGCGGCCGTCGACCTCGACCGCGCGCACACCCTCGGGGGGTACGGCGTCTTGGATCCCGGCGAACTGCTCCGCCAAGTCCTCGGTGCCGAACCGAATCGACCATGCCATGGCGGCCTCGGCCTCGGTCGCGCCGCCCAGGACGAAGATGCGATCGCCGGCCCAGTCCTCGGCCATCGCGGTGGCGCTGCTCTCCACGAAGCCGCTGCGGCGGGCGACGGCGAACAAGATCCATGCGCCCAAGACATCTTCGGCCACGACCGACCAGCCGTCGGGAACGGTCGTGATGCCCAGCGGCGGGGGCTCGACGGCGCCACCGGGCTCGCGGCCCGCCAGCGTTCGCAGCACGGCCGCGGTGGACCCGGGGGGGGAGTCGTACAGGTCGAGCACGGCCGCGTTGCCGTCTGCGAGCCACACGTCGGTGACCAGCTGTCCGCCGAACGGGTAGGGGAACGACGAGCTGATGTCGGTGTACTGCGCGGCGGCTTCGCCCTCGCCGGCTGCCGACTCCCGCAGGCTCTGCTGCTGTGCGGAGAAGAATCGCTCGAACAGCTCGGCGTCGACGTAGGCGCCGGGCTGGCGGGCCATGGTGAGGCTGGTGTGGAGGACGGCCTCGCCCTCGGTGATCGACCGCGTGGCAGACAGCGAGTCGGCCGAGTCGACGTTGGCGTCGAAGAAGTCCTGGAGGTCGACGTCGACGTCTTGCTGGGCGTGGACGAACTCGTGCGAGAGCACGGCGACCGAGCTCTCCAGGCTCACGTCGCCGAGGTTGGTCTCGACGATGGTCACCGTGGCGTTGCTGCGGGTGTAGAACGCGAGCACGTTGCTGGCGTACGCCGCGATGGCTGCTTCATCGCTCGACGATTGGCCCGCGGGGAGCAGCGCGAGCATCCGCAGTGCGGTCGCCCGCTGGGCGTCGGCGCGCTGCTCCTGCTCCGTGGGGGCCTCGTCGGCGCGCAGCAGTTCTTCGAACTCGCTGCGGGTGATGGTGGCCACGGGCGGCACGTCAC
>JAHZJA010000374.1 GCA_022601155.1 Deltaproteobacteria bacterium
ATCACGTCGATGGCCTCGGGGCTCTGGTCCACGAGCACGAAGTCGCGTCCCGCCCGCGCGGCAGCCTCACCCGTGGTGCCGCTGCCGGCGAAGAAGTCGAGCACCCTCCCCGCGTCGGGTGCGTCAACGGGGCTCGTCGCCGGGCAGTACGCGGGTCACCGTCGGTTCGGCGAAGGCCAGGCGTCGCGTCATCACGTCGATGGCCTCGGGGCTCTGGTCCACGAGCACGAAGTCGCGTCCCGCCCGCGCGGCAGCCTCACCCGTGGTGCCGCTGCCGGCGAAGAAGTCGAGCACCCGCTCTCCGGGGTTGCTGTGCACGGCGACGATCCGGTCGAGGATCTTGATGGGCTTTTGCGTGGGGTAGCCCGTGCGCTCACGTCCTGCGGTGGGCACGATGGTCTGCCACCACACGTCGGTGGGGGTCTTGCCGCGGGCCGCCTTCTCCGGGCTCACGAGGCGGGGCGCCATATACGGGATGCGGTCGATGGCGTCGTAGTTGAAGGTGTAGTGCTTGGGGTCGCGGGCGTACCACAGCAGGGTGTCGTGCTTGGCTGGCCAGCGGGTCCGCGGGCGGCCGCCGTAGTCGTAGGCCCAGATGATCTCGTTGAGGAAGCACTCGCGACCGAAGATCGCGTCGAGCAAGACCTTGCAGTAGTGCGCCTCGCGGTAGTCGATGTGCAGGAAGAACGAGCCCTGGGGGGTGAGCAACCGGTGGGCGTGGCGCAAGCGCGGCTCGATGAAGGCGGAGAAGTCGTCGAAGACGTCCGCGAAGCTCAATGACCCGAGCTTGGTGCTGCGGTAGCGCTGCCCTGCGAACCCCACCCGGTCGCCCTCGGCGTCGCGCTCGACCTGCAGTCGCGTGTGCCGCTGCGACCGACCGGTGTTGAACGGCGGATCGATGTAGACCAGCTCGAACCCACCGTCGGGCAGGGTGGGGAGCACATCGAGATTGTCGCCGTGGAAGATCGTGCCCATGGGGCGAGCCGGGATGAACCTACTGTATCGGCGTCGGTGGCTCCAGGACCGGTCGGAGGCTGGTCAGGTCTGGCTGCCCGCGGTATCTCGGTAGGGTGCGGGATGGGCTCGTAGCGGCGGTGGGCTCGTGGATGCTGACGGCAATGCTCGGGTGCGGCGTTGGGCCGGGCTCCCGTGGGTCCGAGTCGGCGGCGGGCAACGGCGTGTCTCCCGTGTGGCCGAGACCGGGCCTCGCGATAGTTCGTCATGGATCGCTGGTGTACACGGAGCCGCGGGTCGGTGCGCAGGCGGTCCAGCTCGGCCGCCCCGTGCAGGCGAGTCCGCCATGGCCGGTCGGAGGCCAGGTGGTCGCGGTCGTCGGCTCGGTCGATGGCTTCGTCGAAGTCAGGCCGTACTCCGAACGCGGCGAGTCGCTGTGTGAGAAGGCCCTATACGGTGATGACTTCGACGTCGGCCTGTTCGTCTCGCCGTGGTCGCTGGTCCCCGTGTCGACACAGCCGCTGCAGCTCGATTTCGAAGACGACTCGTCGGTCGAGCTCAAGCCGGGCGCCGTGCTGCAGCGCATCGAAGACGACCCGCGATCGCGGTGGGCGGTGCAGGTCGAGGGGGTACGGATGCGACTTCCCGTGCCCGAGAGCATGGTGGGGCTGAGCTACGAACCGGCCGTGGTGTTCCCCGACATCTATGCGCCACAGCGGGACACACTGGTCGCGACTCGGATGAACTTCGACGGCGAAGAGGCCATGCACGTCGATCAGGGGCGGGTTGGGTCCTTGCGGGTGCTGGCGGTGTCCGAGGGACCACGAGGGTTTCGAGTGGAGTTCATGGGCGATTGCCTGCGGGCGGCTGCGTTCTCCCCGGTCAATCCGGTCGAGACCTTTCGACCGTTCGGCGGCGAGGACATCGAGTTCGGGCTCGGGGGGCCCTCGGTCGTGGTGCCGAGCTCGGTCGGGCTTGCTCTGGAGCCGCCGAGCCCGGACGAGATCGAAGTGTTGGAGGCCCTCGAGGCGTCCGGTCTCGATGGCGTGGCGGGTGCCATCGGCCACACCGCGGTGTTCGACAGCCCTTCGGTGTTCGACGTTGCGCCGTCGCCGATGCCGGTGTGGGTGTTCGAGCAAGGGGCGCCGGTCTATCTGTCCGCGTCAGGCCCCCCGTCGGGCTCGCTGTCGAACCATCGGGTATTTGGGGAGAGCGCGTGGGGGGTGGGCGACCGTGTCTGTTTCGGCACGACCTTTGGTCACAGCTTCGTGCCACCGCTCGATGTGTGCCTCGACGCGGTGGAGGGCCGGGTCGTGCAGGACTCGGACCCCGAGGCCCAGTCGGGGCAGGTCCGTGTGGTTCCAGGTCCGGTCCAGGTCACCGGAGCGCTCGACGAGGTGGCGGTGCAGCGTGCACTGCGAATTCATCGGCACGAGGTGCGGCGTTGCTACAACCTGTCGTCCGGTGGAGCCCGAGTCGAGCAGGGGGTGGTGACGCTCGCCTTGGGTATCGATGGCCAGGGCGCGGTGACCAGCGTGCAGCGGCGAGGAGGCGAACCGGGGACGGCGGTCGTGTGCGCGATGACGGAGGCTCGACGGTGGACCATGCCGGCGCCGACCGACGGGCACCCGGGGACGGTGCAATTCGAGTTCTCGCTGTCGCTTTGAACGGCTGGCCCGAGATCGATGACCCGACTCGAGGGTGCGGCCGCGGAGAGCACGATGCTGGGGGATGCGTTCGAGGAGGTTCACGGCGGAGCGGATGCGAGGCCCTCGCGAACCTCCTCGCGCAAGGTCTCCGCGGCGGCGATCACCGCTGGCTGCACCCGATGGGCCCACTGCACCAGTCGCGGGCCATCCGAGGGGGACGGCGCCAGGCGAGGGCGCTGCGCGAGGATCCGCTCGAGGCGTTGGCCCACGACGGTGGGGTTGCCGTAGGCGCGCGGTGATCCAGCCTCCTGCAGTCGCCGACACAGGTGAGCGAAGCGCTCGGCATGCTCGTCGGTGGACCAGGCCAAGGTCCGAGGGGGCAACGATACGGTGTGGTCGATGGCGGCGAGATAGGCCGCGTCGACACCCGGGTCGTCGAGCCAGCAGCCGTCGAGCAACAGCTCGATGCCCACGTGTGCGGCCGCCAGTGCGGTGGCACGCCCGACCCCGGCTGCGCGAAGATCGGACCGGGCCTGAGAGCACAGCGCCAAGAACGTCGCGGTGTCGTGGAAGATGCTGTCGGCGCGATGGTGGCAGCGCACGCCCGCCGCGATGGCATCGTGGGAGATGTCACCAACCCGGGCCCGGCACATCTGCGCGAAGTCGGGGAGCATGGCACCCAGCACGAACGCCGGCTCGTCCCGCTCCCACCGCGCGACCATGGCGTGGCCGACGAAGTTCACGGGGACACGATAGCAGCGCGGGCGCTCAAGGGTTGGAGATCAACAGGCTCACGTCGTCGTCGACCTCGTTGGACACGAGGATGTCGACCACGCCGTCGCCGTTGATCTCGCCGATGCCGACGCCAGTGGGGGTGTTGCCCGTGGGGACGGTGGCCACCAGTACGAAGCTTCCCGCGCCGTTGCCCTCGAGCACGCTGACGGTGTCATCGCCCTGGTTGGCCACGGCGAGGTCCGTCATCCCGTCGCCCGACAGATCGCCCGCGGCGAGTGCGATGGGTTGGTCGCCGGTCGCGAACGGAATCCCGCCGCCGAACCCGCCGACCCCATTGCCGAGCAACACGGTCACCACGTCTTGGTTGGAGCTGACCACCAAGGCATCGATCTGATTGTCGCCATTGATGTCGAGCAGAATGAGAGCAGAAGCGGTGCCGACCACTGCCGTGTCGAACGGCGGGCCGAATGAGCCGCTGCCGTTGCCGGCCAAGACCGACACCGAGCCGCCGTTGGCGAGGCAACCGTCTAGGTTTCCGTCGTTGTTGAAATCGCCGACGCCCACCCCTTGCGGCGAGGCCCCCGCGGGGAAGCTGGACACCATCCCCAGCCCACCCATGCCGTCGCCCAGCAGCAGACCCACGTCGTTGGTGGCCGAGTTCGCGGTGATGACATCGAGGACGAGGTCTTGGTCGAAGTCGCCCACGGCGATGCCACGAGGGAGGTTCCCGGTGTCGAAGGTGGACGCGGCTCCAAAGCCGCCCATGCCGTCGCCCGGCAACAGGCTCACCGAGCCGTCCATCTCGTTGGCCGTGACGATGTCGAGACTGCCGTTGCCATCGAGATCGTCGGCGGTCATGGCACTGGGGCCCGCACCCACCACAAAGGTGGCTTGGGCGCCGAAGAACCCCGCGCCAGTACCGAGCCGTCGGCTGACGTCGTCCGACAACCCGTTGGTCGTGATGAGATCGAGATCGCCGTCGCCGTCGAGGTCGAGCACGGCCACCGAAGTGGGGCCGTTGCCCATCGAGACACTGAGGCCCTCGAGGTAGCAGTACTCGCCGGCATCGTTGATGCCGTTGCCACAGGTGTCGGGTCCGCTGGTGCCGACCGAGTCGCTCGATCCACCCGAGGTGTCGCTCGTGGTCCCCGGAGCTTCGGTGGTGCCCGGCGGCGGGTCCTCGGTCGTCGAGTCCTCGCCCGTGGTCGTCTCGGGTGGATCCATCGTGGTCGTCGCCGGATCACCCGTGGAGCTGCCGCCCATCGTGCCCGAGCCCATGTCGGTCTCGGTGCCAGTTCCTTCGGGATCTTGAACGCCCTGGATCAGGCCATAGTGAAACGAGAGTTGGTCGTCGGTAGCCGTGGCCGTGTTGTTGGCCTCGTCGATACCGATCCGAGGCAGTGGCGCCCAGCTTCCCCCGGCATCGACGGCAATACCGAGACTGGTGAGGTCCCGGCCCTCCACGTCGGCGGTGGTGTATCGGTAGGTGATGGTGGCGTCGTGGCGTAGCCCGATGTTGGGCTGGACTCGGTACGCAGGACCGATGCTGGCGGGGGCATCTCCCGTGAGCGCGATCGAGATCTCGGTCGCTTCCGCGAGGCCGTCGGCGGGGATCACGATGGTCAGCACGCCATCGTCGGACTGCACGGTGCCGCCCGCGGGGCCAATGACCACCGCGTCCGCGTTGTCGTCGGGAGTGACAGAACCGGTTTGGCAGCCCATCGCCCCAACGATCGGCATCCATGCAAGGAGAGCCCCCACCTTTACACGCATGTGGGCATGCTAACACGCTTTACGCCTCGACGGATCGAGGCGGGGCCGTGTCGAGTGCCGGACCTAGGGGGCGAATTTCCCCAGCCACACATGGGGGACCACACCCGTGGCCACCGTGCCGACGACGACGAGGTCGCCATAGAAATCGACGGCCGCGTCATTGGCCTGGAAGAAGCCGTCGTCGACGTAGGGGCTCTCGATGGCCTGGGCCCAGTCGAGCTCACCTGCGGCCGAGTAGCGGCGGACCAGCATGTCGAAGCGCTCGGGGGTCTCGTGCTGCATGCCGACGACGAAGACACCACCGTCCTGGGCTGCGGCCACACCATGCCCGGAGGCACCGGCTTGCTCTCCCCCGGGAGCGAACGTTCGGGTCCACTGCTCGTTGCCAGCCGATGACAACGAAGAGACCCACATTTGGCCCGATGCTGCACCCGAGACGACGACGGTGCCATCGTCGGCGACATCGATCTCGGTGGGATCGAGCAGGTCGGGCAGCACGCTGAGCCACGTCGGCTCGGACTCCTGCGGCCCCGTGAAGCCCTGCGCCCACAGAGCATCGTCCGGGCCGATGGCACCCAGGACCACGAACCCACCTGCGTGTCCTCCGGCGACCGCTCGCACGCGCGGTGTCTCTTCGAGCTCGGTAGACCACAGCAGCTGGCCGTCGGCCGAGTACCGGTGGACCATCGCCACCTCCTCGGTGCTGCCGACGGCAACGAAACCTCCGTCGGCCAGTGCGGACACGTCGTAGACGGGACCCGAGTCCACGGGGTCGGACCACGTGGGCGCGCCCGCCGAGGACGTGCCGATCACCCAGCCACCGTCGCCCCCGAACCCGGCGATGGCGATGGCGTTGGCATTGGAGGCCGCGACCGACCACGGTCGGGGTGCCTCACCCTCGAGGGGGAAGGTCCACTGGTGTTCGCCTTCGGGTGAGAAGCGGCGCACGTCGGCAACGAACGACGGGAAGGATGCGGCCGAGACGATGGGCATCTGACCGGGGGCGATGGCCACGGCCAGCCCGAGGTTCGCCTCCTGTCGGGCGGTGGCGTAGTCGATGCTCCACCGCAACGAACCCGAGACCACGCAGTCCGTGTTGCAGCCGTTGCCTTCGAGACCGTCGCCGTCGTCGCAGGCTTCACCCGCGTCGAGCTGAGCGATGCCGTCGCCGCAGTGGCCGGCCATGGCCGTGCAGTCCTCGGCGCAGCCACCGTAGACGTTGTCGTTGATGCCGTCGTCGCAGACCTCGCCGGGCTCGACCATGCCGTTGCCACACACCGGCATGTCGCCCTCGTCGGTGGTGTTGGGCCCGTCGGTGGCGTCGGGCTCGTCGGTGGTGGAGTCGGCGGCATGGGGCTCGATGGCCGTCGTCTCGCCCATCTCGTCGCCGACGTTCGAGCCGCCGGTCGAGCTGTCGCCCGTGCCGTCGTCGGGAAGCGTACCGCTCTGATCGGAGCCGGCACAGGCGGTCAATCCCGCCAGGAGCAGGGGAGCGATGGTCGTCATCGATACGAGCGGGGTCGTGTTGATCTCGAGCACGCCCCCCTTGTCGTCCGGCAGCGGAGCTCGTTGCGTCGGTGTCGTTCGAACATTTAAAAAGCCCCACGCAGCTGCGTGGGGCCCAGTGGGGGAGCAATGGTCGAGGGGGCCCTAGGGCGCGAACTTGCCGACCCAGGGATTGCCTCCATCGTCGGTGGTGAGTGCACCGACGACGATGAGATTACCGACGGAGTCGACCGCCGCATCGTTGGCCAGCTGGAAGCCATCGGAGCCGTAGGGGCTTGTGACGACCTGCTGCCAGTCGAGATCGCCTACGGCCGAGTAGCGACGGACGAGGATGTCCGACGGCGCGGGCTGAGCGACGTCGTATTGTTGACCGACGACGAAGACTCCACCCCCCACGGCCGCGGCCGTGCCTCGGGCCGACGCCGTGCTGCCGCCGCCGGGTGGGGCGTAGCTCCGGGCCCAGACCTCGATGCCCTCGGCAGTCAGCGACAGGACCCACAGCTCGCCATCTGACCAATTGGTCCCCGAGATGTACAGCGAGCCGTTGTCGGCCACCGCGAGCTCACCCGGCGTCTCGTATCCGGCGAGGTCGCGCGTCCACAAGGTCTGGTTGCTCTCGCTGTAGCGTCGCATCCACAGGCTGTTGGTGGCATCCGAGATTCCGGCGATGATGAAGCCGCCGTCGGGGTGTCCGATCACCGATGTGAGGATCGACGGCTCGGGGAGCTCGACGCTCCAGTCGAGCTCCCCCTGGCTCCCGTAGCGCCGGGCCCAGGTCAGGTCGACATGACCGCCGACCGCCACGAAGCCGCCGTTGGCGAGCGCGGCGACGTCGAAGGTGAAGGAGTCGGCGGGGTACTCGTCTTCCCATGTGGGGTTGCCGTTGAGCGTGGCGCCGACGACCCAAGCGTCGGACGGAACCGAATAGCCGGCGACCGAGAAGCCCTCATCGAGCGCGGAGTAGGCGATCGATTGGGGGCGGGGATAGCCGTAGTCCAGCGGGAGGGTCCAGCTGACCTCGCCCTCGGGGCTGAAGCGGCGGATCGAGGCGGCCGGGGAGGCCTGAGCGTAGCCCACGACGGTGAACGAGTCGTCGGGGAGGGCAACGACTCCGGTCGCCTGGTCGTTGGTCTCATCGCCCAGGTCGAAATCGATCGACCACAGCAACGAGCCGGACACGACGCAGTCGACGTTGCAGCCGTTGCCGTCGAGATCGTCACCGTCGTCGCAGGCCTCGAGCTGGGCCTGCTGGACCCCATCGCCGCAGCGATCGGCGAGGGCACTGCAGTCGGACAGGCAGCCACCATAGCTCCCGTCGTTGATGCCGTCGTCGCAGGTCTCGTCGCCCTCCACGACGCCGTCGCCACACACGGCCGGAGCATCGTCGGTGGGACCGGTGGTGGGCTCGGGGCCGTCGTCGGTGTCGGCGTCGGTGGCGTCGCCGTCGGACTCCGCGGGCGGTGAGTCCGTGCCGGAGGCGGTGTCGGTCTCGCCGTCGGTTTCACCGGGTAGCGGGGTTGTGCCGTCGGGCGAGAACCAGCAACCGGACATCAGTCCAACGAGGGCGGGGAGCGAACATCGACGAGAGAGGGCGAGGCATCGACGGGTGGTCACGGTGTCGTTGTCGGCCGCGGTCGGCCTTCGTTGCATCGCCCGACCGGATCTGAGCGCCTCGACGACGAAGAGGCCCTGCGCGGGTGCGCGGGGCCTCGGGTTTGCCGGTCTGCACGAGAGGGTGGTGCCCACCGCCGGACTGTGCCCAGGGCGGGCTAGGGGGCGTATTTGGCCACCCAGACCTCGTGGCCGGCCAGGGTGTCGAGATCGCCGACGACCAGCAGATTGCCCTGGCTGTCGACTGCGCAGGCCTCCGCAGACTGGTCGGAACCGTCTCCGCTGGGGCCGGTGATGGTGTGCCCCCACTGAAAGCTGCCCGCAGCATCGTAGCGGCGCACGAGGATCGACCCCGTGACGTCGGGCTGGGTCACCAGGCTGTCGCCGACGACGAAGACACCGTTGGTGGTGGCCGCGACGGCCGTGGAGCGGGCATAGCCGTTGGTGTCGTTGACCCCGTGGGTCTGGGTCCACAGCTCGTCGCCGTTGGTGTCCAGTGACAGCAGCCACAGCTCACCGTCGGAGAAGTTGTTCCCGGTGGCATAGATGGTGCCGTCGGGGCCCACCGAGACATCGCTCGGCTGCTCGTGCTGCAGGAACTCCTGCGTCCACAGGGCTTGGTTGTTGGGGCCGTAGCGGCGGATCCACAGGCCGAATTCTGGAGTCGATGCGACCACCACGAAGCCGCCATCGGGGCTGCTGGCGACGGCCTGCATGGACTGAATGCCCGGGATCGACTGCGTCCATGTGGGGAGGCCGTTGGCGGAGTAGCGGCGCAGCCAACCCGAGCTCCCAAATCCAAGGGCGGCGATGTTGCCTCCGTCGGCCAGGGCCGCGAGGTCGCGCGTGGTGGCGGGCTCGTCGAAGGCGTCGTCCCACGTGGGCAGGCCGTTGGCGGTGGTGCTGAGCACCCAAGCGGTAGCGGGCACGGTGTACGCACCGATCACGATCTCGTCGTTGGGGGTTGCGTCCAGGGACGTGGCGAACGGCTGACCCTCGACCAGCGGGGTGTCCCACTGGGGGTCGCCGTCGGCAGAGAACGCGCGGAGGTCCGCGCCGGACTGCTCTTGGGGATGGGACAGCACGATGACGTCGCCGCTGGAGAGCGCAGCCACGCCGCGACCGACGTCGGGGGCCAGCGGGTCGACGTCGTAGGTGAGGCTCCACCGCAGTGTGCCAGACAAGGCGCAGTCGACGTTGCAGCCGTCACCATCGGCCTCGTTGCCGTCGTCGCAGGACTCGCCGTGCTGGTCTTGCGCAATGCCGTCGCCGCAGTACGGAGCAAACCCTCCGCAGCCGGGCAGGCATCCACCGTAGGCACCGTCGTTGATGCCGTCGTCGCACAGCTCCTGCGGGCTCACCACCCCGTCGCCGCAGGATTCGTCGTCGACACCGCTGTCGTCCGTGGGCTCCTCGGTGCCGCCCTCATCCCCGGTGGTGAGGTCGGGCTCGGGCTCGGGCTCGGGCGCGGTGGTCGACTCGTCGTCGAGGCCGTCGGTGTCAGTGGAACCCGTCGAACCGGTGGTGTCGGGATCGGGGCTGCCAGCGACGTCGTCGGAGCCGCATGCCGTGACGGAGAGACCCAAGATCAATGCTGCAACGGCACGGGAGCGCAGGGGATACGTCGATGAGAACTTCGCACGACTGGCGTATCGGCCAGCCATGCGAACCGTTGCACCGCCGCCGTCGAAGGGCTCGGCTGCGGTCAGCGGGACCGGGGTCGGAGCTACTGGGCCCCGTTGTCGATCCACAGCTGGATCGCCCCAATGTCTTCCTTGGTCAGGGGCGGCATGTTGAGGGGCATCCGACCGCCGGAGCCACCGACATCCATCTGGGTGCCGCTGACCTTGTGAAACAGATAGCTGTCCTGCGCAGAGGAGGGCGTGACGCGAGCCATGCCCGGGTTCTGCCCGGAGTCGACTCCGACCAGGTTGCTGTAGGCCTCCGCCGCGGTGCCCATGGTGAGGCCCGTGGGGTGTGCCGCACCCAGGTGGCAGCTGCAGTTGGCCATGATGATCGGATAGATCTCTTGCTCGAACTCGGCTCCAACCGCCCCGGTGCTGGCGTCGTCGGTCGTCGAGCCTGGGGTGCCGGTCGAGCCCGGTGCGTCGGTGGTGGAGTCGGCGGCGTCGGTCGAGCCTCCCCCGTCGGTGGTGCTGTCGGCGGCGGTCGACGTGGGAGTGCTGGCCGTGTCGGCGCCCCCGGTGTCACCGGTGTCGTCGCCGGGGCATGCGATGAGGGGCAGTGCCAGCACCAGGCCAGCGAATCGGGGAAGAGTCTTCATGGCGTTTCTCCAAGGGGCTTCGAACGTACGAGCGGCGACCGAAGGAACTCCGGCCGCCGCGAGATCGTGGAACGTAGAGGTTGGCTCAGGCCGGATTGGGCGCTGGCGTCTCGGGACCGTCGGCGGGCAGCGTGGGCTCGGCGATGTACTCGGTGGGCAAGGTGCCCTTGAGGCTGCCGAGGAACGCGACGAGGGCGGCCAGCTCGTCGGGCGGCACTTCGTCCTTGGCCAGCTGGTACTCGGCCATCTTGGCGACCATCTCCTCGAGCGAGTCGATCGAGCCGTCGTGGAGATAGGGACCAGTCTCCGT
The DNA here is from genome assembly GCA_022601155.1 of Deltaproteobacteria bacterium. Taxonomy (GTDB): domain Bacteria; phylum Myxococcota_A; class Polyangia; order Nannocystales; family Nannocystaceae; genus Paraliomyxa. The sequence continues at coordinate 10,823 of JAHZJA010000374.1, forward strand.
CACGTTGCGGAGCGAAGGCACCTTGAACATGAACTTGTCGTTCGGCCCGCGGGTGACCTTGGCGCGCCCTTCGTCCTTCAAGCCCGGCCAGTCTTTGGTGGCGCCGAGCTTCTTGTACTCGGTGCCGCCGAGGCCCGGGCCCACGTGGCACTGGATGCAGCCCGTGTCCATGAACAGCGCGAGTCCACGCAGCTGCGCCTCGTCGAGCGCGGTGAGCTTGCCCCCGAGGAACTCGTCGAACGGCCCCGGCGTCATCAGCCGACGCTCGAACGCCCCTATGGCGTTGGCCATGTTGTCGTAGGACACGGCGTTGGGCTGGCCGGGGAACGCCTTGCCGAAGGCCTCCACGTAGCCGGGGATCGACGCGAGGGTGGCGACGACGGAGGCCTCGTCGACCATCGCCATCTCGACCGGGTTGGTGACCGGGCCCTTGGCCTGATCCTCGAGATCGCGGGAGCGTCCGTCCCAGAACTGAGCGATGTGCAGCCCCGCGTTGTAGACGGTCGGGGAGTTGCGGTCGCCCATCTGCCCGCCGTGACCGGCGGAGGTCTTGGTGCGAGCGCCGTTCTTCTCGCGGATGTCGATGCCGTAGTTGGCGAGGTCGTGGCAGCTGGCGCACGAGAGGTCGTGGTTCTTCGACAGGCGCTTGTCGAAGTAGAGCATCCGCCCCAGGGCCACTTTGTCCTCGGTGATCGGATTGCGCGGGTTGTCGACGGAGGCCGGCAACTTCGAGAAGTGCACCTTCGCCTTTTCGAGGGTGACCGCGACCGAAACCTGGGCCGGTCGAGCCTCGATGGAGGGCAACGGCTCGACCCCACCGTGACCGCCGGGGTTGGGCTTCATCCATCGCGTGGGAGCGCCCCCGGCGTCGGGGTCTTGGCAACCGCCGAGCGTGAGACCCGCTACCGCTACCGCGAGCGTCGCGCCAAGCCAGCGCGCACCTTGGAAACGACCGTACGGTCGCTGCAAACCGTGCTCCATGCCGAAGCCTTACACCGCGAGCCCGCGCGAGGCAAACGCGGTCGGCGCCACGGTCTGGCGGTGCTGAAGCGGTGTCCCACGGCCGTTTTCGACACGGGAACACCGACTTGCCGTGGTCGGTTGGCGCTGCCACGATGGGTACTACGATGCGTACGGTAACGAGGGCAGGGGCGATCGGTCTGATCTTGGGCTCTGCGGGCCTGGTGGTGAGCTGCGGAGGCGGCACGACGGCCACGGCCACCGAGCGACTGTGGGTCTCGGGGATCCCCACCAATGCCAAGGAACCGCTGACGGCCTTCGTCACGATGCGCTCGGGTGAGGACAAGTTCCTCGGTGCGTTCTTCCACGGCACGTTGCTGCGTGGCAGCCACGATGTGTTCAACTGGGAGCCCACGGGCAACGGGCGGGCGCGGGTGGAGTACCTGCAAGACGGGCACTACGCGAACCTGCGCTTCGAGTCGTGCAAGCCGTCGACGGGCTACGACCACTGCCTGCTGGTGACCGGGGGCCCCACGGGCACGCAGCGCTACCAGTCGCGAAAGCGATGGGTGGTGCGGCGTCCCGGTCGCAAGCGCGACGCGACGGTGGGGCTGTTCGCCGTCACGCTGGCCGAGCTGGCCGAGGACGACGAGCAGCTGGCCAGCGCGCTCGATGCCGCGGCCGCGGTCGGGCAAGGACCGGCCTCTTGAGCACCGAGGCGCCTCCCTCGACGGACGGCTCCACCCGCGAGACAGCCCACGATCCGACCGATGCGCTCGAGCGGAGCGTCGACGACGTCGCGGCACCGGGCATGACCCGCGCGCAGTGGTTGGCGCGTGAGCCCTTCACCTTGATGTTGGGCGCGGGGTTCTTCGGCTTCTTCGCCCACACCGGATTCCTGCAGGCGCTCGAGGCCCAGGGGCTCACGCCGCGGCGGGTGATCGGGTGCTCGGCGGGGGCGCTCGCGGGAGGCCTGTGGTCCAGCGGACTGGCCGGCGAAGCGCTCGAGCGGGAGCTGTGCTCGCTGCGGCGCGACGAGTTTTGGGATCCGGGGATTCCGCTCGGTGGGCTGCTCAAGGGGCGCAAGTTCAACCGCAAGCTTCGCGATGTGCTCTCACGCTCGGGCGTCGAGCAGGTGGAGCACTGCCCGGTGTCGTTCACGGCGATCGTGCACGATGTGGTGCGGCGGCGGCCGGTCGCGGTTCGTGAGGGGCGGCTCGACCTCGCGATCCAGGCGTCGTGCACCGTGCCGCTGATGTTTCGCCCGGTGTGGGTGGGCGGACGGCTGCTGGTCGACGGTGGTGTCTCCGACCGCGTGGGCATGTGCGCCGTACAGCCACGAGAGCGGGTGTTGATGCACTACCTGCCGCCGCGTCGGCGCGTCCGTCGACCCAACCGTACGGCGCCCACCGAGATCCCCGGACAACGGCTGATGCTCGTCACTCCCGATCTGCCGCGCGTTACCCCGTTCGCCCTCGAGCAAGGGCCGGTCGCGCTGGAGCGCACTCGCCACTACGCAACACGCTGGCTGCAGACGCCGATCGTGGACGCCTGAGCCAGCGCGGTGAGCCGAAGCTCGTTGGTCTCGCTTAGAAGTTACCGCAGACGTCGACCCAGTTGGCGTCGTGCGTGTGGTCGGCGCTGATGCCCATGGGGCCGGCCGCGACGCCGAGCATCTCCCACGAGTGATCGTCGGGCGGCGCGTCGCAGCTGCCGCTGCCATTGACGTCGACGTACCAGAACACGTCGTAGGTGCCACCGTCGGTCAGCACGCCGTTGGTGTCGGCGAGCGTGATCTCCATGCCAGCGAAGGTCTCGCTGAACGACAGGACCTCGGTGCCGGAGTCGGCGTCGATGACGACCAGCGCCACGTCTTGTCCGTCGTGCGGGTAACCCATCAGGTTCCACTCGAAGTTGACGCCCATGCCGCCACCGCTGCTGCTGTCGGCCATGCCGCCGCTGCTGCTGTCGGCCATGCCCGTGGTGGGATCGGGGTCGCCAGTGGTGGGATCGGGATCGCCGGTCGTGGGATCGGGATCACCGGTAGTGGTGTTGGGTCCGCCGGTGGTGGCGGCGCCGGTGCTGCCGGTCGTGCTGTCGTTGGTCCCGCTGTCGTCGCCGGGGCAGCCAGCGGTGAGCAGAGCAATGGTCGATGCGTAGAGGAAGTGTCGCTGTAGTCGCATGATGATTGGTTTCCGCAGGTTCTCGAAAAAGAAAGACCTCGCGCAGCGTTGAACCTGGCGAGGGGCCGCAATGTACACGTCGGCGGGACCGATCGCGACGGTGGCTACGACCTGGGGGGCGAAGATGACCGGCCGCTGCGGGCCTTGGCTCACGAGCGAACATCGTCTCGTGTTCCGGACTACGTTTAGCTCTGGAGGTGCGTCGCCTCGACGTGTGTGCGACCGCTGACGTATCGTGGCCGGTGAATGGGACGAGGCCCACGGTATTGCCTGCAGCTGACCCCTTGGATCTTGGGAGGGTTGGGTTGTGGACTCGGTGCCGGGGACGATCTGGGAGACTCTGCGGCTACGTCGTCAATGTCCGATTCGATGGATGTCTTGGCCTGTACCCCCGAAGATGGACTCGAGCTGTTCGAGCGCCGGATCGCGCCACTGCTCGATGACGACCGGCCGAGTACATGCAACCAATGTCACCTGGCCGGGATCGAGCTGTCGAGGTACTTGCAGCCGAGCCCCTGCGAGACGATGGCGTGCATGGTCGACGAGGGCATCGTCGATCTGGCGGCGCCGGACGAGAGCCTGGTGCTGTCGTGGATCGATCGCGCGACGCCGACGGGCGGAATCACGGCGGAGACGATCGCCACCGAGAAGTCCGCCATGCTCGAGTGGATCGAGACGGTCGCGGCCTGCGGCGAGCAGATGTGCGAACCTGTCGACGCCCCGTGCGGCCGCGCCCCCGACGAGACCACCTGCGCATTTCCTCCCTATGTCTATGAGCAAGCCTCGTTGGACGATCCCGGCGGTTGCTCGGATGTAACCCTCGAGCTGGTCTGGCGCGAGAAGGTCTACTCGTGGCGGTCGCGGTGCTTTCCCTGCCACTTCGACTCGCACGCCGAAGACTTCGAGAACACGCCGCCGTGGATCGCGACCGGTCCGTGCAACTCCGCCTCCCTGGAGACGTTTCGCAACGCCGAGCTGGCGGGGTATCTCGACGCCGAGTCTCCGGAGCGCAGCCTTCTGCTGCTCAAGCCGCTCGACGAAGAGCTGGGCGGGGTGGAACACGGCGGCGGAGCCAAGCTCCACGGAGACGATGATCCCACCCTGCTCGACTTCACGTACTTCCTCGAGCGCTGGGCCGCGTGCCAGTGAGCCCTGGCGCGACGGCTTGCTGAGCTACCCGACCGGGTTGGTCGTGGGGGTGTCGGTGCCGTCGCAACCCCAGCCGAAGTTGTCGAGGAACACGTAGCTGTCGAGGGCCGAGTCCGACAGGTCGAACACGGCGAGCACGAGCGTGATGGTCTCGCCCGGGCTCACGGGGGCGGTGGAGTTGAGCCACGTGGTGCCCGCGTGCCGGCTCATGCACGTGCCCGCGAACTCGGGCAGGCCGCCGCCATCGTCGGTGAAGTCGAGGAACCCGGCGTTGAGCGAGATCGGATTGCCCTGGTTGTCGAACGAGATGTTCCCGGTCCAGCTCTCGGACTCCAGCCACCCGATGTACATATCGTTGAAGGGGGTGTTGTAGTACCAGGGGTACTCGGTCGAGAAGAACGCGAAGTCGTAGCTCAGCGAGTTGTTGTTGGCGGGCACCTCGGCCACGATGCGCAGCTCGGTGTAGTCGTTGGCGGCGCCACCCTGGCTGAACTGGCCCTGGATGGTGTTCGAGCAGTCGCCCATCCCGAGCAGGCTGTTGTCCGCCGCACAGTCTCCCCCCACATCGGTGGTCTGAATCGGAGCGGGGAGCGTCGCGCCCATGTCGTACTCGGCACCGAGATCATCGTTGCAGTGGGTTGGATCGACGTCGAGATCGAGCGCAGGGGTCTCGAGGTCGAGGTCGGTGGTGAACCCGCTGCCGAGCACGGCGAACGCCGAGCCCTCACGCGGATCCCACTGGCCCGTGCCGCCGAAGCCGGTCCGGACCGACATCGCGGCTGGGTTGCCGAAGGTGGTCACCTCGACCTGCGCATCGCCGGGACAGTTGAGCCCGAGGGCTGCGATCATGTCGTTGGCCCCCTCGTCGCACGGGACGTGATCGGAGGGGACGCACTTGCCCTCGCATCCACCTTCGCCTTCGGCACATGGGGCGCTGCCCGTGCCGACGCCGACATCGAGCTTCTCCATCGTGTCCGCGCCCATGTCCTCGTCGCCGGTGCCGGTCTGTGGCGCGGCAGTGGGGACCGGGAAGTTGGTGGTGGTGGCCGGTTCTTCGATTGAGGAGTCCGCCAACGCGCACGCCGAGCCCAAGGGAAGGACCATCAGCAGCGCAGCGCGCGATACGAACAACTTTTGCATGACATCAAGCTATCAGGCGGGGCGGGGCAGCTCCAACCCTGGATGAGCCGACCCTAGGGTGTATCGGCGTACTGGGATGGTGTGCGTCGGGGTTCGTGCGCCGTGGCTCTACGCCGCTGACCGCGGGCCCGTTCAGTGCGAGAAAACTCCGTGTTGCCGTTCAACGGCGATGCGGGCTCAGAAAACGACATCGCGCTCACCGTAATGACACCGCGTGAACCCATTGTCCGCGTGTTTGGTATGAACCCCGCCTTCATGTCCGACCAAACGCCACGCGATCCCTCGGAGCCCGTGCCCGCCGAAGAAGCCGAGTTGCTCGCCCGCTTTGGCCCACGCTTCGTGGCTTTTTGGCGGCAGCTGACCAAGCCCGTCGTGTTCTTCGACATCGAGGCGACCGGGACCGACCCGATGTCGGACCGCATCGTCGAGCTCTCGGTGGTGCGGGTGCTTCCGCCGCCGCAGGGGCTCGCCGCTCCGCGGACGTGGAGGATCAACCCTCAAGTGCGAATCCCGGCCGAGGCCAGCGAGATTCACGGCATCGTCAACGATGACCTCGCCCGCGCCCCGACGTTCGCGTCCGTGGCGTCGGAGATCACGGGGGCGTTCGAGGGGGCGGACCTGGCCGGCTTCAGCATCGGCCGTTTCGACGTGCGGATCTTGGGCGCCGAGCTGGCGCGGGTGGGAGCGTCGTTCGACCTGTCCGACTGCCGCGTCATCGATACTCAGGTGCTCTACCACCAGCGAGAGCCCCGCAACCTGAGCGCGGCGTTGCGGTTTTACTGCGACAAGGAGCTGGTCGATGCGCACGGAGCCGAGGCGGACACGATCGCTTCGCTCGAGGTGTTTGCGGGACAGCTCGCGCGCTACGAAGACCTGCCGACCTCGGTCGATGGTCTGCACGACGAGTCGAGCGCCCACAACGATGCGTACTGCGACGGGCAGCGGCGGTTCATGTGGCGGGACAACGAGCCGATGTTCAACTTCGGCCGGATGCGCGGCAAGAGCTTGCGTGTCATTGCCTCCGATCCCCAAGAACGGAAGTACCTCCAGTGGTTCCTCGAGGGGAGCTTCGACGAGGACGCCAAGGACCTGGTCCGCGAGGCGCTGCAGGGTCGTATTCGCCGACGTCCAAAGTCGCGGCGACGAAGCGCCTGACGGCGAAGGCCTCCGCCGTTTCAGGACCGGGGGCAGTCGGCGTTTGCGATGCGCGGGTGGCCCGGGGCTCGGAAGCGAGAGGGCGACCGGCGTTTGCGGTGCGCGGGTGGCCCGGGGCTCGGAAGCGAGAGGGCGACCGGTGTGCGCGGGTGGCCCGGGGCTCGGAAGCGAGAGGGCGACCGGCGTTCGCGGTGCGCGATGAACCGCGCCGGTCTTGCGGCGACGGCTCAGTCGTTCGCCGCTGGGGAATGGAGCGCGGCCGCGATGCGCGATGAACCGCGCCAGTCTTGCGGCGACGGCTCAGTCGTTGGCCGCTAGGGCAGCTGGCGTTCGCGGTGCGCGATGAACCGCGCCGGTCTTGCGGCGACGGCTCAGCCCTTGGAGGCAAGCGGAGTGTCAGCGGTCGCGGGCGGTTGGGGGGCGCCGTGGACCGGGTTGGTGTCCGACGACGGGAAGAACCGCAACGAGGGATTGTCGAGCACCACGGTCGTCCCGGGTG
>JAHZJA010000375.1 GCA_022601155.1 Deltaproteobacteria bacterium
GCGGCGGTGTTGGTGGCGACCGTCGCGGGAACCAGCGAGCTAGGAGTGATGAGGGGCGGTGGTGGTGGTGGCGACCGTCGCGGGAACCAGCGAGCTAGGAGTCGTGAGGGGCGGCGGTGGTGGTGGCGACCGTCGCGGGAACCAGCGAGCTAGGAGTCGTGAAGGGTGGCGGTGGCGACGAACTCCGCGCGCAGGGAGCCGATCACCCGACGACGTCGCGAGCCCCCGTGTGCTGGCCTCGATGGGCGACGGCGGTTCAGCCCGCCGGGATGGTGTCGCAGCCGAAGATGACACCGACGGAGGCTTGCTCGTAGCCCTGGATCGCGTCGCAGGTCTGCCCGCACAAGAGGATCATCTGCGGGTCGCCAGGGTCGTCGTAGTACCACCCGTCGGCAACGCTCGCGCAGGCGGCCGGACTGTCTACCCGGCCTATTTCGAGGAGGTTGCCGGCGCCGTCGGAGAACTCGACGTTGACCTTGTCGGGGTCGAAGACCTCGCCGGGACCGAGGGCGGGAATGGGGTACTCGCAGGCCAGCGAAGCGGTGGTGATGACGGTGGTGGCGAGGGTGTCGAAGATGGGCTGGAACTGATTGGCGTCGAGGTTGCCGACGACGCCGCCGGTCTGATTGGCGAGCTGGGCGTAGACGGAGCCCGAGCCGTTGATGATGGCGTGGAGGGTGAAGTCGGCGAAGTTGGGATCGAGGGCGGTGAACTGGTCGATGAATTGCTGGGCGGACCAGTCGGAGTCGTCGTCGGTGATGACGACGACGTGGGTCGCGGCGGTGGGGCGGAGGCCGGCCTGGTAGTCGGGGAAATGCTGGACGACGCGGGCGAGGGCGCTGTGGCTTCCCACCCAGTTGTCGACGCGCCAGTAGCCGGGGGGGTTGTGGTCGGCGACAGGGCACAGGCCGCTGCCGAGCGGGGGCGGTACGCAGATGCCGGAGTCGCTGTTGTGCTCGAAGCCGGAGATCATGATGACGTGGGGGTCGACGTCGGCCCCCGCGATCTGAGCGGAGAAGGCGTTCATGTTGACCTGCACGGCGGCGATCTCATTGCCCATGCTCTGCGAGTTGTCGATGACGATGATGATGTCGGCGGGCTGATTGCCGACATCGGCCTCCTCGACGAACTCGGCACACTCCTCGGGCTGACTGCCTCCATCATCGGCCGAGCCGACATCGAGATTGGGGCCGCCGTCATCGCCCGGTCCGCCATCGTCGGTCTGCTCGCCGCTGTCGGACGCTTGCCCGGTGTCGTCGGGACCGAGGCCGGGGCCGAGGCCCGGGCCGCCGAAGCCCCGATCGTCTCGCTCGACGGTGCTGCATGCGATCACGCCAAAGGCGAGCCCGCTCAGGGCGACGACGCGCCCCGCGTTCCTCCACGACTCGTTGTCCACGTGTTCACCTTGACGGACGATGGCGGTGGGCTCAAGCGATCAATAGGAGGAAATCGTCATCGCAAGGGCGGTTTGAGCGGGCTGCACAGCATTTGGGCGAACTGCTCACCGAGGTTCGGGCGAAGAGCACCGATGTCACGACCGACGGGGCGAGCGATGCGGTGGGCTCGTTTGCCTCGCGCCGGAATGCAGGCTATCGACGAGGCGTCCGAGGGCGAAATGTTCGGCCGCCGCGGGGGCCGGGTACCGCCGGGCTCGAAGAGGAGGACAGCTCGGTGCGCGAGGCGTTGAAGGGCGAGATGTTCGGCCGTCGCGGGGGTCGGGTACCGCCGGGCTCGAAGAGGAGGACAGCTCGGTGCGCGAGGCGTGCGAGGGCGAGAGGTTCGACCGCCGCGGGCGCTGAGACGGAATGCAGCACGGACCCCGCGTCACGGCACTGGCCAAGAGAAAACCGCGAGTCCGAATGTTCGGACCCGCGGTCGAGGAAGAGGCGAGAGTCGTGGGGTCAGCCTTCGCCAGCGGCAGGCTTGGTGCTCTCGGTCTTCGAGGGGGAGTCGGTGGGGGTCGTGCCCGCGGCTTCGGTCGCGGCGGCGGCAGGCGGAGCATCAGCCTCGGCGCTCGGAGCCGGGGCGGGCGCGACGGTGGCGAGCTGCTCGGGCTGCGGACCCTTGCAGGCCTTGGTGATGACCTTGCAACCCCGGACTTTGAGCTCGCCCACGACAGCGTCGATCTCGGCGGTGTAGCGGGCGCGGTGCTCCTTGCCTCCGGCGACCTGCAGCACCACCATGTACTCGTCGCTCACGAACAGTACGGCGGTGTAGAAGCGCGGCGACTGGTCCTCGCCCACGGGGGTGTAGTCGAAGTCGAAGCGGGTCCCGGCGACGCCGTTGGCCGACTTGGCGGCGCTCTGCGAGGTCAGGGTGTAGCCGCGGCGGCCGAGTTTCTCGACCATGTCGCGGGACCAGAAGGTGAGCGTGCCCCCGGCGACGTTGTCGAAGACGTTGACGCGCAGACCAACGTTGTCGTTGGCCTTCATGTGGGCGCCGTAGGAGCCCTTGTCGACCTCGGCGAACCCGGCGGGGGGATCGAGGCGGTAGGCGTTGCACCCGGCGGTCAGCACGAGCAGGACGGGGACGAGAGCGGTGTAGATGCGTCGCATGATGACGGTCCCTTCCTTCACTTCCACTCGGTGGCCTCGACGCCGAGCTGATCGACCCACGGGAACGGATCGTTGCTGGACGGCGTGATGTTGTGAGGCCCTCGCTCGACGAGCGACAGGGTGAGGGTGGAGAAGGACACGAGGTCGGCGAGCCTTCGCAGGCGCCCCTTGAGAACCTCGAGCTCCATGGTGATCTGGTCGAGCGCTTGGCGGACCTTGAGCGCTTCTTCGACGGTGCGTGCCTTGGTGAGCAGCTCCATCATCTGCTTTTGGGTGCTCTCGAGGACATCGATGCGGGTCTGGATGTCGAGGTACTCCTCGGTGACGTCCTGGGCATCGAGGGTGCGGTTGTCGACCACGCCGAGCCCGCCTAGATCGTCCATCGCCGACCGCAGGTTCGCGGAGGGAATCCGGATGACGAGGTAGTTGGACGACATGTTCTGGATGAAGCCACCGTACTTCGCGGGCAGCGACTCGGCGCGCTCCATCGCGTCGGCAACATTGAACACCGAGACCTGCATGGTCGCGGTGTAGATGATGTGCCGGGCGGAGTCCTGGGGCTGTTCGTCGTTGGTCGGCTCGGGCTCACCGGGCTCGCCGTCGACGGCGGGGGGCGGAGCATCGCCGCCCGTGTCACTAGGGGGCGCGGCCGCGGCGGGTGCGGACCGCTTCGACGACTTTCTCGACACCCTCTCGCGACGGCGACTGCCGAAGCCGTCGGAGTCCTCCATGGGGGCCATCGAGGCCCGGGCCATCTCTTCCTCCTCGTAGCCGCCGTAGCCATCGCCGGCTCCGTAGTCGTCGTAGTTGGCCTCGTACATCGAGTCACCCATGGCCGCCTTCTTGCAGCCCACGGTGCTCAACAGGAGGGCGAACAAGAGCCCTGTGCGTACGTACATGGTTGGTGAACCTCTCGTGGTCGCTCGAGTTCGAGTCGGCGGGCCCACGGATCGACCGTGGCGCCCCTCGGGGCCTGAACGCCGCCTTCGCGTGCTCCCTTACAGCAGCCCCGACTGGGGCGCAATGTGGCCACAAACCGTCCTGTTGGGGCATTGGCGCGGCGAGTGCACGTTGCATGGGGCCCGGGCCGTCGGGTATGGCTGCGGTCGTGAACGTGCTGCCGTTTTCCTCCGTGTTGCCCCGGTTGCTCGCCGTTCCGTTGCTGATGGCCGGGTGCGGGGGCAAGGCCCCGGCTCCAGCGGCGATCCCCCCCGAGCCCCCGGCCTCGTTGTTCGTGGTCGCGCAGGCCGAGGACGACGACGACTGGTTGGACGACGAAGAGGATCTGGACGGCGACGAGGGCGATGGCTCTAGCCCCGTGGTGCTCGAACCATGGATGCGCGAGGCGTCGACCAAGATCACGGCCTACACCAACGGCAACACGCGGGCATGGGACCGGCTGGCGATGATGTCCGACCGCTTTGGGCATCGGCTCAGCGGCAGCCAAGCCCTGGAGGACGCGATCGACTGGACGGTGCAGACGATGGCGGCCGACGGTCTGAGCAACGCGCGACGCGAAAAGGTGATGGTCCCGCACTGGGTGCGGGGCAAGGAGAACCTGAAGGTCGTGGGCGGACGCGCGCTGACGCTGCTGGGCCTGGGCATGAGCGTGGGCACGCGCGGCACCCTGCGGGCGGAGCTGGTGGTGGCCAAGGATCTCGAGGCCATCAAGGACGGCACGGTCGACGTGAAGGGCAAGATCGTCCTCATCGACCAGCGGATGCCGCCGTTCGACGCCGAGCACAGTGACTCGGGCTACGGACGGACGGTCACCGGGCGGACGCACGGGGCCTCCGAGGCGGCGAAGAAGGGCGCGAAGGCAGTGCTGGTGGCCTCGGTCACCGCGACGAGCTTCGACACGCCGCACACCGGGGCGCTGCGCTACGAGGACGGTGTGACCAAGATCCCCGCCGCCGCCGTCACGCTGGAGGGTGCATCGCATCTGGTGCGGTTGGCCGCGGTGGGGCCGGTGAAGCTGGAGCTGCGGATGGACGCCAAGTTGCTCCCCGATGCGGCCAGTGCCAACGCGGTGGCCGAGCTTCGTGGCCGCGAAAAGCCCGACGAGATCGTGGTCATCGGTGGCCACATCGACTCGTGGGACGTGGGCGACGGAAGCTCCGACGACGGCGCGGGCTGCATGATGGCGATGGAGGCCGCGTCGATGCTCCAGCAGCTGGGGCTGGTGCCACGGCGGACGATTCGGGTGGTGTTGTTCACCAACGAGGAGAATGGCCTGCGCGGAGCCAAGGCCTACTTCGAGGCGCACGGAACCGAGACGCACGTGGCCGCGATCGAGGCCGACAGTGGCTCGGGGCCGCCCCAGGGGATGGGCATCGCCAGCGAAGACCAGGCCGTGCTGCGCGAGCTCTCGGGCTGGGCGCCGCTGTTCGAGGGGATCAGTGCCTCGGACATCGGCAAGGGGTGGGGCGGTGCCGACATCAGCCCGCTGATGGATAACGGTGTACTGGGCATCTCGGTGCGGCCCGACCACTCGCACTATTTCGATCTGCACCACAGCCCCGCCGATACGATCGACAAGATCGATCCGAGCGACCTGCAGCGGAACGCGGCCGCGATGGCCCTGATGGCGTATCTGCTGGCCGAGCGTGAGTGAGGGGAAACGGGGCCTGTCGCTCAGTTGGGCCAGGCGCCCGCGAAGATCTCACCGATCGGCGCAAAGAACAGCGGAGCGGTGAGGGTGATCCAGCTCAGGTGCAGAGCCACGGCGAGCGGGCGGGCCATCTTCTTGCGGCGACCGGGGCCGCGGTCCCAGGCCAGCTGCACCATCACCGCGAGTCCGTGCAGCCCGAAGAAGGCCATCATCCACCCGGTGTAGGCCGAGGCACGACCGAGCGTGGCCACCACGAAGTATTCGTGGATGAGCCCGGAGACGACGAACACCCCGATGGTGGAGCGCAGGGGCTTGCGAAGCCCGCCCAGCGGCAAGAACACGTGGCGGAAGGCGAGGTCGTGGACCACGAGGTTCCAGCGGCGTCCCCAGAAGTCGCGGGGCGAGCGGGCCAGCGGCGGCAGGTCGAATCCCTCGGCGACGTGGATGCCGGTCTGCATGGCGAGCCCGGTGAACACGTCGATGAACGCACTCACCCCCAGGTAGGTGATCCACAGCGCCCAGTGGGCCTCGAGCCATGCGTTGTCGTGGAGGCCGGGCCAGTGCAGATGGAGCAGGGTCAGGACGGCGATGCCGGGGGACTTGAGCAGGGCGCGCCCGAGCCGACGTTGGCCCAGCGCGCGTACCCGCTCGGCCTCGGGGATGTCGAGCGGCAAGCGGGACTTGGGCGGGACCACGAGCCAAAACACGAACGTGGCCAGCGGGTCGAGCATCCGTGGGTCGGGGACGCGACCCCGCAACAGCTCGTAGCTCTTGCCCGCCAACACCACACACAGCACGGTCCCCAGGGCTCGGGGGTAGACCCATTCGACGGGGATGGTGAACGGGATGAGCAGCGCCAACACGACCGCGGGCACCAGCCACACGACGCGAGGGTGGAACGCCAGCACGCGACGGTCCCAGACGATGACCAAGGTCATCAGCCCGATCGCGAGCAAGGATCCGAGCACGAAATCCACCGTCCCGACATTATGGACCGTCAGCCGCCCGAGTGCTCGTCATTGCAAACGGCTGGGCACCTGGACGATGCGGTCCTCTTGCTGACACCACGCGGTCAGCGGACCGCCGTAGACGCAGCCGGAATCGAGCCCGATGGTCCGCTGGCCACGGTAGTGGCCACGTCGGGCCCAGTGCCCGTGGACCACCATGGCCTCCCCGCGGTACAGGGCGTCCCAGGGCGAGAAACCCTCGGGGCAGCCCTCGGGGCCGTGGTCGTAGCGATGGCGCTGGCCCTCGGCACTACAACACCGCGCCCGCGTGGCGAAGCTGACCTCATCGGATTCGAGCCAGTCGTCATCGTGCACGAGCGCGGCTTGGCGGGCTACGACGGCGTGCAGGTCGGTCCATTGCGGAGAGACACCACCGTGCACGGCCCATGCATCGGGGCCGCCCTGGTCACCCGGCAGCCACTGGAGCATGGGCAGCGCCCGCAATGATGCGAGCAAGGCTTCGGCATCGGGTGCACCGTAGACGTCGTCGAGGGTGTCGCGCTTGCGAGGCCATCGGCCCGAGTGTGCGCACAGGGTGTAGACCTCGTGGTTGCCGATGACTCCGAGTCCGCCCAGTGCTTGCCACAGTCGTAGCGTCCCCAGCGAGTCCGGCCCACCATTGATGAGGTCGCCTACGCACCACAGCTCGTCGCGGCTGGGGTCGAATCCGATGGCCTCGACCAGGTCCTCCAGCTCGCGTACGCACCCGTGTACGTCGCCGACCAACCAGCGCATGCGCGGGAGGCTACCAGAGCGCAGGGGGCGGGCACGGGGGGAGAATTGTCTGTTTTGAACCAGTTCGGTCAGACCTGATACGCAATATTTTCGCGTAGTTGAATTCAATTGGCGAAACTCGTTGCAAGAACTGACCGAAGTCGTAAAACGAGTTCAGTTTTGTCCTCATCGCTCTACGAAGAGGGGTTGGCCCGTCTCGACGCCCTGATTGGCCCCATCGACGACGGCAGCGCGCGAGCCCGGCGACGGGCTCACGTGCTGAGGGTCGCGACCGAGCTCATTGCGCAGCAGGGCTACCGCAAGACCAGCATGGACGAGGTGGCTCGGCGCGCGGGCGTGGCCAAGGGCACGGTGTACACGTACTACCCCACCAAGGTCGATCTGGTGGTCGCCGCCATCGCGCTCGAGAAGCGCGAGCATGCGGGAGAGATGATGGCGTGGCTCGACCCGGCGCTGTCGGCAGAGCAGCGGCTTCGCAACGTGCTGCTGGGTGTGTTGCTGATGCCCGCTCGCATGCCGCTGGTGTCGTCGCTGCTCCGGGGCGACCGCGAGATGTCGACCCTGATGGCCGATCTTCCGCCCGAGCTCCAGGCCGAGCACGCCGACAGTCGCAACGATTTCCTCGGCGGTCTCATCGACGAAGTGGCTCGCCCCCACGGCTGGACCCGCAGCGAGATCAACGATCGCGCCGCAATCATTGCGGGGCTGGGGTTCATCTCCCCGCAGCTCAACGACGACAGCGCCAGGGGCGGGGTACCGCTGCCACGGTACGCCGAGATCCTGGCCGACATGATCATTGCTGGGCTCAAGAATGCCCGCACCAAGGGAGACCCACCATGAACGCGCTCTCGCGACGATCCCTCTTTTTCGGGGCACTGGCCACGACGGCACTGCTGGGGCTTCCGCGGCCCGTGTGGGCGCAGGAACGCCCCGCCAAGGACTCCCCCGAGTTCGTCACCTGGGTCATGGATCGCATCGACGACATGCACCGTGGCTCGTCGAGCCACGCGGTCCTCACCATGACCGTCAAGACGGAGCACTGGACCCGCAAGATGAGCATGGAGTCGTGGTCCAAGGGCGAGAAGCACTCGCTGGTGCGGATCTTGGCCCCCAAGAAGGAGCGCGGCACGGCCACGCTCAAGGCGGGCGAGGACCTGTTCACCTATCTGGCCAAGACCGGTCGCACGATCAAGATCAGCGGCGCGATGCTGGGCGGCTCGTGGATGGGCAGCCACGTGACCAACAACGACCTGGTCCGCTCTTCACGGATGGCCGACGACTACACCATCACGCTCACGGGTGAGGGCACGCTGGGCGGGGTGCCGCAGTACGTGTTTACGCTGGTGCCCAAGCCCGACGCCGCGGTGGTGTGGGGCAAGATCGAGGTGACGGTGGAGCAGGCACGGTTGGTGCCCACCCGTCAGATCTTCTACGACGAGGACGGCGAAGCGGTGCGCGCGATCGAGTTCGCCGACTACAAGCAGGTCGGCGACCATCCGATGGCCGGCCAGATGGTCATCCGACCGCTCGACGGCAGCGGCGAGTACACCCAGCTGGTGTACGACTCGATCGAGTTCGACGTGGAGGTTCCGATGAGCACCTTCACGGTCCAGCACCTCAAGTCATTGTGAGGCCGATGCGATGAAGTCCATGACGATGGCGTGGCGCAATGTGTGGCGGAACTCCCGACGCACCATTGCAGCCATCGCGGCGACCAGCCTCGGCCTGTTCGCGATGATCGTGTACTCGGCGATGGCCGAGGGCTACCTGGTGCGGATGGAGCGGCACATTCTCGACATCGAGATGGGCGATATGCAGGCGTTCCACGCCGAGTACCGCGATACGCCGTCGATCTACCATCGCATCGACGACGAAGACCGGCTGCTCGCGCAGCTCGACGAGGCGGGACTACCCGCGGCGCCGCGACTTCTGGGCTCGGGTCTCGCCTCGGCGGGCGACAACTCGGCGGGCGTGAGCCTGTTCGGCGTCGATATCGAGCGCGACGCGACGGTCAGCGGAATCCATCGGCACGTGGCCAAGGGCCAGTGGCTCGACCCCGCCGCGCAGGGCGAGGTCGTCGTTGGTCGGCATCTCGCCGACATGCTCGGCGTCGGGCTGGGCGACGAAATCGTCGTGCTGTCGCAGGGGGCCGACGGCTCCATGGCCAACGATCTGTACGTCGTACGCGGCGTCCTTCGGAGCGTGTCTGCGGCGGTCGATCGCGGCGGCTTCTACATGGTCGACGAGGCCTTCCGCGAGCTGATGGTGGTCCCCACCGGGGTGCACCAGCTGATCGTGCGGCGCCCGCCCTCACGCCCCCTCGATGTGATGGCAGGACAAGTCCGGGCCATGGCGCCCGAGCTCGAGGCCAAGACGTGGCGCGAGATCAAGCCGGGCATGGCCTCCATGCTCGATTCCTCCCGCGGTGCCATCGTGGCGATGTTCATCATCGTCTACTCCGCCATCGCCATCGTGATTCTCAACGCCATGCTGATGGCGGTGTTCGAGCGGGTGCGCGAGTTCGGGGTGCTCAAGGCCATCGGGGTCAGTCCGGGTGGCGTGCTGCGGCTCATCTATCTCGAGACGGTCATCCAGACCGGCATCGCGATCATCGTGGGCGTAGTGCTCAGCGTGCCCGCCAATTGGTACTTGAGCAGCCATGGCCTCGACCTGTCGTCGAGCATCGGCGAGCTGAGCGTGATGGGGACCTCGATCGATCCGATCTGGAGGTCGCAGGTCTCGGTGGCGTCGTACACCGGCCCCATCGTCGCGCTCGTGGTCATCGTGATGATCGCGGTCACCTATCCCGCCTTGCGGGCAGCGTTCATCAAGCCCATCACGGCGATGCGGCACCAGTGAAAGGAGCATGAGCATGGCCAGCGGCAACGCGAGACTCCCGACGATGGCGTGGCGCAACATCTGGCGCAACCGCAGACGAACCCTCATCACGCTGTTCGGCATCGTCTTCGGCGTGTTCATGGCCGTGCTCATGACCGGCATCGGCGATGCGACCTACGGCTCGATGATCAACTACGCGGCCCGGATGGGGGGCGGCCACGTGGTGGTGCAGCACGAGGGCTACCAAGACCTGCCCACCCTCAAGAAGACGGTGCCCGATGCCGACCAGGTGCGGGCGGCGGCCGAGCAGCTTCCGCTGGTCACGGGAACCACGGCTCGGATCTCGGGCGCGGCGATGGTGGCCACGGCCAAGAACAGCCTCGGTACGTTCTTCGTGGCCATCGATCCCACCCAGGAGACGGTCGATACGTTCGGGCTCCTCGATGCCAACTGGGAGGGCGAGCCTCTGTCGGCCCCCGATCAGAAGAAGGCGGTGGTGCTGGGCAAGGGCCTGGCTCACAACCTCGGCACCAAGCTCGGGGGCAAGGTCGTCTACACGGTCACCGACAAGCACGGCGAGATCGTCTCCGGGCTCGCGAGGGTGGTGGGGATCGTCGAGACGGGGGCCCCCTCGCTCGATGGTTCGCTGTGCATGCTGCCCATCGATATCGTACGCGGGCACCTGGGCTACGGCCCCGGTGAAGCGACCACCGTGTCGGTGTTCATCGACGACCACCGCGATGCCAGCGGGGTGTCGGCTGCCCTGGCCTCCGAGCTCTCGGGGGACTCGGTGGTGCTGACGTGGGCCGAGGCCCAGCCCGACCTCGCCGGATTCATCGCGATGAAGGAGGGCGGGGCGGTGGTCTTCGAGGTGATCATCATGGTGCTGCTCGCCGCGGGCATCTTCAACACCCTGTTCGTCAGCGTGATGGAGCGGATGCGGGAGTTCGGCATCATGGCCGCGCTCGGGTTCTCGCCGCGGCAGCTGTCTTCGTTGGTGGTGTGGGAGAGCCTGTGGATCGCCCTGGTGGGGCTGTTTGCTTCGGTGGTCGTGATCGCCGGGCCCTACTACCACCTCAGCACCAAGGGCATCGACTACTCCGAGATGATCGGAGACAACGCCGAGGTGGCCGGCGTGATGATGGACCCCATCATGTACGTGAGCCTGTACCCGACCAGTGCGGCGATCATCGCGGCGGCCGTGCTGTTGGCGACGATGATCTCGGGACTGTATCCGGCATGGCGAGCGGGACGGGCCAACCCCGCCGACGCCATCCGGTTGGTATGAGCGCAGGCCATCGCGGCCACAGCCACGAATCTGGAACCGATGCCAATGTCCGACTCGAACAAGCCAATCGTCGCGCTCGAAGGGGTTCACAAGGAATACCGACAGGGCGAAGTGCAGGTCAAAGCGCTACGGGGCCTGGACCTGACCGTGGAGCCGGGCGAGTTCCTGGCGATCACCGGGCCTTCGGGCTCGGGCAAGACCACTGCACTCAACCTCATCGGGGCGCTCGACGAGCCGAGCGAAGGGCGGGTGATGGTGGACGGCCACGACCTGGGCTCGATGCGCCGGGCAGAGCGTAGCCGGCTGCGGCGGGATCGGATCGGCTTCGTGTTCCAGGCCTACAACCTGGTGCCGGTCCTCACCGCCTATGAGAACGCCGAGATGGTGATGCGGCTGCAGGGGATACCGGAGGACAAGCGCCGCGAGCGAGTGATGGGGCTGCTGCGCGAGGTGGGGCTGGGTGGCATGGAAGATCGTCGTCCCAACCAGCTGTCGGGCGGACAGCAGCAGCGGGTGGCCATCGCGCGCGCCATTGCGGCGGATCCTGCGGTGGCGCTGGCCGATGAGCCCACCGCCAACGTCGACTCGGCCACGGCTGACAAGCTGCTGGAGATCATGGAGCGACTCAATCGCGATCGGGGCGTCACGTTCATCTTCTCCACCCACGATCCACGGGTGATGGAGCGAGCACGCCGAATCGTGCGGCTGGTCGACGGCCAGGTCGAGGCCGACGAGGTTCGGGCGTAGCCGCCCGAAGGCCCGCGCATGATGTCGTCCGCAACGCTGGCATGGGCGCTGGCGAGGATCGTTGCGTCCTCGGAACCCGCGGTCCCGCCGAACGTGGAGGCGGTCGCCGAAGCAAGGCGAACCACCGAGACGGCATCGACCGACGAGGGCGAGCCGGACGGCACCGCGCCTGCCGACGGTCAGGACGAGACCGTGGCTGGCCAGGACGAGCCGCCGCCGCTGCCCGAGCTGGAGCCGCTACCCGCACTGCCAGAACTGGATGCATTGCCCGAGCTGGATGCATTGCCGGAACTGGATGCACTGCCGGGCCCCGCCGTCAGCCCGTCGCCCGCGTCCCCGTCCGACCGTGTCGTCGATGGACCCGCGCAGGACGAGGGCCTGAAGGTCGGCGACGTCATGACGGGGAGCCTGCGGATCATCGGAGCGTTCCTACACTTCGACGACATCCCGGCATTGTTCCCCAACGGTGACGACGCCCTCGTGGCGGCGGTGGCCCGGGTGATGGTCGATCGCGACTTCGACGGCCCGTTGTCGCTGGAGCTCAACTACTACGCCGACTTCACCCGAAGCCCGGGGACGGCCGGAGGTTCGGGGGCGTTCGGTACGGCTGGATCCACGGCGAGCGCGTACCGCAACCCGTTCCTCAGCTGGAACCTATGGCAGGACGGCGCGGTGCTCGGGACGGCCGGCGTCGACAGGTTCGCGGTCGGGGCCAAGCTCGGCGTGGTCTCGTTGCGCGCGGGTCGATTTCCCGTGAGCTACAGCGTGACCAATTTCTTCACGCCCAACGATGTGTTCGCGCCGTTCTCGGTGACGGCCGTCAACCGGATCTACAAGCCGGGTGTCGATGCGATGCAAGTGGGCGTGTCGCTGGGGATGCGCGGTTCGGTCGAGGTCCTCGGGGCGCTGGGCAGCGACGCGGAGGGCGATCCCGGCTGGGGACGCAGTGCGGTGGTTGCTCGTGCGACCGTCTTGGGTGGCGGGTTCGAGTGGGCGGCCATGGGGGGCAAGCTCGCCGAGCGCTGGTTGGTGGGGGGCTCGTTCCAGGGCGGACTGGGGTCGGTGGGGTTGCGTGGCGAGGCCCACCTGGGCGTGCCCGACCTCGAGGGGAATGGTCGCGACCGCGATGAGCCGCTCCACGTGCGGCTGGCCGCGGGGCCCAGCCTCAACGTGGGCTGGCATGGGCTCAACCTCGGGGCGGAGTATGCGTTCTATTCCGACGGGGCCCGGCAGCCCTCGCAGCTCATCGAGCGTGCGGGGCGGCTGTTCCCCGACGACGTCCCGCTGCTCGGTCGCCACTACGTGGGGGCGTCCGCATCGATGGAGCTCATCCCCATCGTGCAGGCCAGCGCGCTGACGCTGATCAACGCCGGGGACGGCTCGGGGTTGGCCGGACTCAACCTCATCTACAACGTCGCGGACGAGGCCGATCTGTTGGCAGGGGTGTTCGTTCCGTGGGGAGCCGATCCCACGGTCACGGGCGATCCCATGCAACCGCTGGTCCTGGGTTCGGAGCAGGGAGCCGGGGCGCTGGCACTGTTTCTCGAGGCACGCACGTTCTTCTGACCGCCGGGTGCTCCCACGCCTGCTCGTCGACGAGGCCGGCGTCGGCGATGAGGCCACGGTCCTCCTGCCGAGCGCGGATGTCTTGACGACAGCGGCCGGGTCTTGCGGTCGCCCATCGTCAGATCGATCGAATCTGCTTGCACCTGGCGAGTCCGGCCATGTCGGCGGCATCGCGCATGCACTCCAGCTGCCGCACCCAAACCGCTCGACCGAACTCGGGGGCACGGGAGGCACGTGCAACGCACTCGGCGTGTGAATCGTGGGCCTGACGAGGGGCAGGGGGTTGGGGGGTGCTCGCGCGTTCGTGACCCGTGATCCGCGCGACGTTGTCGCAGACGGCGTCCGCGGGCGGAGGGCGTAGCCAACCCCAGTAAAAGATGGCGACGGCCGCGACGAGGGTCGCGAAGATACCTCCGAGGATCGTGAGGGCAGTCTTCATCGGCGTGCCTCGCTTTCACTCAACAAGACGAGCGGCCGGGCCCCATGTCGGACGCTCCCGGCGACCTTCGGCAATTCATTGCTCAGGACGCGGCAGGGCCGTGCGCGCGGTGCTTCGTGGTGGCTCAGCCGACGGCAGGGGGTGGGTCGAGGGGCTCGCCGCCGCACGCAACCAGCGCATCGGACATCACCGCCTGCAGCGTGACCGATGCGCGATCGTCCTCGGTGAGCCAGTCGACGATCATCTCCACGGCCAGCAGGGCCTCACCCACGTCGAGGTACTCGCGGGCGTCGATTCGCTCTTGCTCCCGCATCACGGACTGCGCTGCCTCGAACAGTCGCTCCGCCCACTGCAAAGGGAGCAGTGCAGGCACGAGGCGGGCGCGGTGAGCCCGGGCGGCCGCGGAGCGCCCGGGCAAGACGGCATCATCGCCGAGCACGGCCTGGGCCACATGTCGGGGGATCATGTGGAGGCCGAGGCAGGCGGGGTCGACCCACTTGTCGTGACCGTGGGCATCGATCAAGCGCGCAGACCCGGTGGGGAGCTCGAGGCCGGGCGGGATGGAGAAGAACCCGCGCCGTGCGGTGGTCATCCAGATCGACTCCGGGGTGGGCAGGACGGGCTCGACGTGCAAGCCATCGACCGCACGCTTGGCCTCGGCCAATCCGGCACCCGTCTCACGGCGGTACAGCGCAATGGCCTGGAGCTTCTGACTCCGACGGAGCAGGTGTTCGAGTTCGCTGCGCAGCTCGGGAGTCATGTGCCCTGCAATTGTCACATGAAGCGACCCCACGCAGGCGCATCGATGGTGCGACGAGTCGAGGTGCCGAGCGTCCGCACCTGCGCGTGAC
The DNA here is from genome assembly GCA_022601155.1 of Deltaproteobacteria bacterium. GTDB lineage: Bacteria > Myxococcota_A > Polyangia > Nannocystales > Nannocystaceae > Paraliomyxa. Next base: position 14,638 of record JAHZJA010000375.1, read on the forward strand.
CTCGCGGGGAGTACTGGAGGGTGTCGGCGCCGGTCGCAAGTAGTTGCTCTCGGCGGAGCGGCTCGCCTATCGTCGAGCAATGCGAGGGATGAGGATGGCGGTGGTCGTGGTCGGGGCGCTGGCGTTGGCGGGCTGTCACGACGATGACTCGAGCGCCGATCCACGCGGGGACAGCTCTACGACGGGGATGGCCGCAGCTTCGTCGGGCGAGACGGGATGGGGGTGACACGGCGGCAGGCGTCTCCCCCTACGACGGCGAGCCCTTGGACATCGTTCGCGACGGAAGCTGGCAGTGGTTCGACATCGAGGGCGTGCAGTGTGCCGACGGCCGCCAAAGCGGAGTGGGCGTACGCGCCGTGGAGGACTCGGCGGGCTTGGTGGTCTACTTCAAGGGCGGCGGCGCCTGCTTCAACTCCACGTCGTGCGGACTGTCGGCACCGTTGATGCTCACGGGGTTCGAGGCGATCGAGGAAAACCCCGAGGGTGTCCTGGACTTCGAGGCTACCGACAACCCGCTGGCGAACCACGACATCGTGTATTTCCCGTACTGCACGGGCGACGTTCACGGAGGCACGGCTCCGCAGACGATGGTCGCAGGCGTCGGGGACCCGTGGGACTTCGTGGGGCACGACAACGTGGTGCGGGCGCTGGACCGCGTCGGCCCGACGTTTGCGGACGCATCGCGGCTGCTGGTGCTGGGGACGAGCGCGGGCGGCATCGGGGCGCTGGTCAACTTCCCTCGGATCGTCGAGGGCTGGCCCGGGGCCGAGACGTTCCTGCTCGACGACTCGGGGATGATCTTCCGCGATGACTACCTGGCGCCCTGCCTGCAGCGCCAGATGCGAGACACCTGGAGCCTGGCCAACGTGTTGCCCGATGACTGTCCCGATTGCGAGACCGAGGACGGCGGCGGAATGGCGCAGTACTTCGCCTATCTCGGCGAGCGCTATCCGCAGACGCACTTTGGCGTGGTGGGCTCCACCCGGGACCAGATCGTCCGGATCTTCTTCGGGTTTGGGAACGACGCGTGTGAGCCTGGGCCTGGGCTCCCGGATCTGGGTGAACAGGTCCTGACGGAGGCCCTCGCCGATCTGCGATCGACCGTGTTGGCCGACCGCTACGCAACGTTCGTGGTCGACAGTGACCAACACACATGGACGACCACCCCACAGTTTTACACGGCGGAGGCGGGCGGGGTTCCGCTGTCGACGTGGTTTCAGGCGTTCTTGGCGGGCGACGCCACCGATGTCGGCCCCTGAGGGGCTCGGGTCCTGCCATGAGCATCGACGGGCCGGCCGCAGGATCGCGAGCGCCAAGGCGGCGGCGATCCGCGTGAGGGCTCGACGCGTGATGTCAACGGGCTGCAGCCGTCAGCGTCAAAGGTCACTGGTCGCGACCAGACCGTCGCCGAAGTGCACCCACTCCACCGAGACCAAGGTGTCGTTGCCGTCTGGACCGCTCACTGTGATCTCCTTCCCATCGACCGACACCGTGTAGTCACCGCGCGAGCCACAGAACACGGCGGTGTCCTGCCCGTCTCCGCCATCGAGGCGATTGTTCCCCGCGTTGCCGCGTAGGGTGTTGTCGCCAGCGTTGCCCAGCAAGCTGCTGTCGTTGGTTCCGGTGAGCGTGGCCTGCAACAAGTACTGCGACTTGTGGGTGTAGGGCACCGCGGGGTCGAAGCGCATCGCGAACGTACCCGTGAGCGTCGGATCGAGGCGGGCCTCGTAGTCGAGGTAGGGCGGCAGAAAATGCTCGAGGAGGGCCGCTCCGGGTGCATCGAGTCGATAGACTTCGGCGCGAGTCTTCGCGATGTAGATCCCCCACATCCCGCCGGGCTCGTCGAACGCTCCCCAGAGGCCGTAGTAGCTGTCGATCACCGAGGCGATGTACTCCTGCGCGAGGCTCCCCTCCGCATCGAGCTCCTCGATCCATCGGGCGACACCCGGGTCGATGGGGATTGCCCAGCGTCCGTCTTCGATCGAGGCACGAGCCTCGGCGTCGAGCAGGGCCTGGTACTTGGGTCGCGCTCCCGGGATGTTGGTGCCGATGCCGGTGTCGTGTACGAGGTGGAAGATCTCTTCCAGCGCGGCATCGCGGTGCTCATAGTCGTTGTCGAGATACCAGGCAGAGCCATCCACGGGTGCCTCGTCTTGATAGAGCGGCTGAGCGGGGACGTTGGGCTCATTGCCCTCGGTGTGCGCACCGTTGGGCATCGCGAGCACGGCCTCGTTGTCGGCCATGAAGTTGGCGACGTCGTCCTTGTCGGCGCCGTACATCGAGCCGGCAACGTCCGCGAGATAGAACCGCAGGAGGTTGCGGGCGCGATGGATCATCAGGTCGCTGACCTGGTCCTGGGCAAAGATCCGAATCGGAAGGCCGTTGGGAGCGATGACCTCCGCGTACCGGTCGAAGCCTTCGGCGGCATAGTTGTCGAAGCCCGCAGGGATCGCCTGGATCACGCCTTCGTCTTCCTGGCAGCTTCGGTGGGCCGAGCCGCTGTCGGGAGAGCCGCCCGTCTCTCCGGTCTCGTCTGCCCGGGTGTCGCCCGCGCTGCCGCCGTCGCCAGCGGTCGTGCCGACGCCCGTGCTGCCGGGCGCGGCGGTCATCGCGGAGGACCCATGGTCGCCACGGCAAGCGCTTGCGCCCAGCAGGCCAGCCAACGCGGCATGACGAGGCAAGGCAGAACATCGGAAGCAACGTAGAGCGCTCACCATTGGATGATGACGGGCGTCCATGGCTCGCTCAACGACCGATCGCTCAGTGGTGCAGATGCGTCGGTGAGAGGTCGGCGCACTCGCCCGCCGAGCGCGTGCGCCGGGGCCCGAGCGCCGAACCGCTCATCGATGAGCTCATCGCCACCACCATGGCGGGACCGACGGTGGCGACGATGGCCGAGCTCGAGCAGTGGTAAGGGTCGGGGGGCCTCGTCCCGCTCGACGTGATGTCGATGGGGGGGTGTCCCCGAGGCGGACGGTTTAGATGGTCACCGCTAGGCTCGACTTTGGCGGTTTTCCATGGGCCATGACGCCGTCAGCGGCAGCTCCCTGGCGAGGCTGCGCTTCGAAGGCGCATCGGGTCATGCGTCGAGGAGCGAAAACACTGCCACAGCGGTCGGGGGCGGTGTCATGGCGCGTGGAAAACCGCCAAAGTCGAGCCTAGGGTTCGGGCTCGCGCTCGCGTGCACGCACACTGCGGGGATCGGTCGCGCCCAGGTGTTTGACGAGGTCGTTCGCGATGTTGCCGTACAGGCGCTGGGCGTACTCCGTCTGGCCCAGTGTCCAGGCCAGGTCGGCCCGCGCGAGCACCGAGAGCGTGAGCTTGGGGTGGTGCAATCCGTAGGCGCTGTGGAGCCCCAAGTGGGCGTCGTCGCGGAGCTTCAGCGCCCGGGCGTCATTGCCATCACTGTGCTCGAGCTCGGCAAGATCGATCTGCGCGTGGGCGCGGCGTGGGCTGAGGCCAAACGCGTCGTCGGCCAGGGTCACGGCGCGCTCCAAGGTGGCCCGTGCGTCGGTGATCTTGCCCGCGTGGAGCTGCGCGCGGCCGATCTGCGAGAGGCTGGCGATCAGCCTGGGATCGTCACTTCCGTAGCTGGCCTCGAGGTGAGCGAGGGCGCGGTCGAGCAGCGGCAGCCCCTGTTCGTGGCGTCCCGACCGGATCAGCACGTCGCCACGCCATAGATCGGGAAGGGCCTTGGGTGCGTCGGCGTACAGCGCAACCTCGGCGTCGTCGTAGGCCTCCAGGGCCTTGGTGGCCGAGCCCGCGGCCCAGTGAATCGACCCGAGCAGTCCGGCGGCGAGACCTCGATCGAGATCATGGCGATAGGAGGTGCCGATGAACGGGATGTGCATCGCTCGGTCGGCGGTCTCGATCGCGGCGCCGTGTGCTCCCGCGGCGAGCTGCGCCCGGGCCACCGCAGACTCCGCCGCGACACACTGCAGGTCGGTCGTGCCTACCGCCTGGTGCAGCATGGTCCGCGCCGTGGTTGCCTCCTTGCGTGCCTGCTCCACGTCGCCCAGCTGAAGCTCGATGGCCGACAGATCGAGGTGGACCATGGCCACCGACGGGCTCTGCTCGCCAAAGTGCTCGCGGAGGGCAGCAATGGCCGCGTGCACCTCGTCGCGGGCTTCGAGCAGTTCTCCTCGCGCAAGAAGAACACGCCCACGGGCGAGGGTGCGCTGTGCCTCGAGGCGACCGTCGTTCATCCGCTCGGCGGTGGATGCCACGATCCGAAGCCAGCGTTCGGCGTCGGCGGGTCGCAGTCGGTGCACGCCCTGGACTTCGATGAGGGCCACAGCGGCCTCGGCCAGGACTCGCTCGTGCACACCGCCCTGGGCGGTTGCCGCGGCGCCCTCCAGCCACTCGAGCGCGAGGTCGGGCTCGCCTCGGCCGAGCGCGATCGTTCCGTTCGCCAGCTGCACCTCGGCCCACAGCGGTGCATGCCCCAACGACTCGGCTCGCTCGGCCACGCGTTGGGCCGCCTCGGGTGCGGCGACCCACTGGTCGAGGGCGGCGAGAACCTGCGCCGAGGCCAGATCGTTGGCGAGTAGCTGACTGCGCGCGGCGAGCTTCCCGGTGGCCTGCGCGGGAGCGACGGCGAGCCAGGCTTCGTCCGTGCAGGTGCGGGGGGAGGGCAGGCGGTGTGCCGCGGCGGCGATGGAGTGTCGTACCCGATGCGCATCCTTCTCCGAGGCGTGCACGAGCAACGCGTCGAGGTGGGCGAGCTGGCCTCGGGTGCATTGCTGGCGCGCGGCCGCATGGGACGGCGGAGGGTCGGTCGTGCACAGGGGCGCGGCGGCTTCGGTCCAGGCCTTGGCCCACGCGTCGATCGTGGCGACGACGCGGGTGGCCTGATCCTCCCCGTCTTCGAGGGTGTGGATGTGGTCGCGGAACGCGGTGCGACGCTCGGGCGTCCATCGGCCTTGGGCGTGGAGGTTGCGCTCGAGGCACGCCTGGCGAGGATCGGCCTGCGGCGGCGGGGTGGGGTCGGGCGTGGGACGGGCCTGGTCATCCACCGCGGCGGCCGCCTGGGAGCTCGGCGCAGGCTCGGTGGAGATGGTCATGTCCGTCATCCATGCCAGCGTGCCCACCGTGGCGGCAGCACCGAGCGCCATGGCGCCGACGATTGCGGTCACACGCAGGGCTCGGCCACGGTCCCGCTCGAGCAGCTGCAGCAGGCCCGTCATCGACGGATGGCGTCCTTGGGGGTCGACGGTGAGGCCGCGGGCCAGCGCGTTGCGAAGCCAGGTGGGGGCCGAACGAGGCGGTGGAGCCACGCGCCCCGCGAGGACGTTGTCGGCGAGCTGATGCAGGTTGGTGCCCGCGAACGGCCGGGCCGAGAACAGGGCCTCGTACAGCGCGACACAGAACGAGAACTGATCGCTGCGGGCATCGGCCGCGGCCCCGCGCCACTGCTCAGGGGCCATATAGGCGGGCGTTCCGACCAGCGCCCCCTGGGCGGTGGCGCCGTAGGTCGTGCCGCCCAGCGAGCCGGTCCCCGGCGGCAGCGTGGTGGTTGGACTGTGTTCGGGCGCCCACGTCACGGTGGATCGAGCCAGGCCAAAGTCGGTGACTCGAACGCGGCCATCGGCACCCATCAACACGTTGTCGGGCTTGAAGTCGCGGTGCACCAGGCCCACGGCGTGGGCGGCCTCGAGCCCGCGCCCCGCCTGGACGAACACCTCGAGGATCTGCCGCTGTGTCCGGGGCTCGGTCGTGCACCACTGCGACAGGGTGCTGCCTTCGACCAGCTCCATCGCGAGGAACACCTGCTCACCCACCCGGCCCACGTCGTGCACGGCCACCACGTTGGGATGGGCGAGCCGAGCCATGGCACGGGCCTCGCGAACGAGTCGTGCCCGGGTCACATCGGCGTCGCCGGTCACGCCCGGATGCAGCAGCTTGATGGCGACCCGTCGGTCGAGCTCGGGGTCGTGGGCCTCGAAGACCATGCCCATGCCGCCCGCCCCGATCCGCCGACCCAGCCGGTAGCGGCCCACGGCTACGGTGTCGGGCCCCTGTGGCGGAGGCGTTGCGTCTGCACCTTCACCGACGGTCGCGGCCAGGTGGGAAGGGGTGGCCTGGAGGCTGTGCGGCGGGGGCCCGAGGGTGGGGCCCCGACCGAGAGCCGGGCCGCCCCACGACGCGGAGCCAAACAGGCGCGCCAGCTCGGCCACGGTGGAGGAGCACTGCGGGCACGAATCCAGGTGGGACTCGAGGCCGGCGCGCTGTTCGCGGGAGAGGGCTCCGGCCAAGAAGCCCTCGAGCACCGAGGAATCGGGGCACGGCGGCACCATCACCAACCTACCCCGGCTCGCCGACTCGGATCCATGCACCCTGTGGTAGGACGGAGTCATGGGTGCCGCGTTGCGCGAGCGATTCCTCCATGCGCTGGAGTCGTCGCTTCGGGCCGGATTCGAGGCGAGCTCCGATCTCGACGCCAGGCTCGATGCATGTGCGCAGCAGGTGGAGGAGCAGCACGGCTTGGTGGTGGACGACCCGACGCTCGGTGAGGCGCTGGCGGGCGCGGTCGAGAGGGTCGATGCATTCGAAGGTCTCAACGCGGGCGACCTCTACCTGGCGGTGATCTGTGGCCGGGGTGAGGCCGCGGGCCTGCGGAGGTTCAGCGCTGCCTACGGCGCGGAGCTCGATCGCGCCATCGCCAAGAGCCCCACGTTGGGGCTGTCGGCGCCGGAGTTTCGTCAGCTGGTGCTCGACCGATTGTTCGTTCACGAGGACGACCGCCCGCCACGCATCCTGAGCTACCGCGGTCGTGGCACGCTCAAGGCCTGGGTGCGGGTGATGGCGTCGCGGTTCATCATCGACCTGTCTCGTCGTCGCAGCGAGCCCGCATCCGAGGGCGACGACGCGTTGGCCGATCGGCTCGCGGGTGGCGACGACACCGAGCTCGACTATCTGCGACACGCCTACGGGCCGCAGCTGTCGACGGCGTTCGGGCAGGCGGTGGCCGCCCTCACCGTGCGTCAGCGCAACCTGTTGCGACAGCGCTACCTCCACGAGCTGTCGGCGGGGGCGCTGGCCCGGCTGTACGGCGTGCATCGAAGTACGGTGTTCTTGTGGCTCGACAAGGCCCGGGCGGCGCTGCTGGAGCAGGTACGGACGGCGCTGGCCGAGCGGGTGCCCGGCCACCAGCTGGAGAGCATGGTCGGCATGCTCGGCAGCGGCCTGCAGGTCAGCGTGCGGCGCATGCTCGACTCGAAGCTCGAGACCGAGGGCTCGTAGCGAGTCGTCGCCGGCCGCGGTCGGTCCGCGAACCACGAGCATGGTAGACCGCCGATCATGAGTGCCCCCGTCGAGCCGCTGAGCGGTCACTGCCACTGTGGTGCGATTCGTTACCGTGTCACCGCTGCGCCAACGTTCTGTTTCTTGTGCCACTGCAGCGACTGCAGTCGCCTCAACGGTGGTCTCCGACTCGCGGGGGCGACCGTGGACGCGGCATCGTTCACCATGGAGGGGCAGCCTTCGACCTACCGCTACCAGGGAGGCAAGGGCGCGGTGGAGGTGCAGTTCTGCGGCACGTGCGGCACGCCGGTCTGCGCTCGCCCCGAGACCTACCCCGGAGCGCTGGTCGTGCGGGCCAACAGCTTCGACGACCCCTCGTCGTTTCAGCCGCACAAGTCGATCTTCACCGACCACGCCTGCGCCTGGGAGACCCACGTTGGTGGCTGACCGGACGGTGCACCCGGGCTGTGCGACGGACGCATGACCGGGTCCGCTCTACGCCTCGGGGATCGCGTCGATCCTCGACGGGGAGATGCGCTGCGGGGATCGAGCCTGTGACATCGGTGATCGAGATGCGTGGCCAAGCGCTGGTTGGCGTGGGCGCGCTGGAAGGCGGAAACCACTGACACGCATGTCTGCAATCGAGCCGCGCGATCGGGCGCCCGGCTGCACGGCGGCGGGGCGGGATGAAGCACTCGAGCCGCGACATGCCACCGCGGGCTGGAGACCCTCGGCCAGGACTGACCGTCGACGGAGGCGGGCTCCATCTTGGGCTGCTAGACTCGACTTTGGCGGTTTTCCATGGGCCACAACGCCGTCAGCGGCAGCTGCCTGGCGAGGTACGCTTCGAAGGCGCATCGGGCCATGCGTCGAGGCGCGAAAACACTGCCACAGCGGTCGGGGGCGGTGTTATTACGCGTGGAAAACCGCCAAAGTCGAGGCTAGAGTCCGGCCGTGCTCGCCGAGGCCGCGCTGACCGAGTTGCCGCTGTGGGCGGGCCTGGCGTTGCTGGCCTTGGCCGGAGCCGTGGCGGCAGTGATCAACACCATGGCCGGCGGCGGATCTCTGCTGACGATTCCCGTGCTGATCGGTCTGGGTCTGCCGCCCGGGCTCGCCAACGGCACGCTCCGGGTGGGGGTGGCAGTGCAGAACGCTGCGTCCGTGATCACCTTCCACCGCCGCGGGGTGCGAGCCTACCGACCGTTCTTGCGCCTCGTGGTGCCCATGGTGGTCGGCGCGGCGGGGGGCACCGCACTGGCGACCCGACTGCCCGACGACTCGCTGCGGATCGTGTTCGGGGTGATGCTGGCGGCCTGGGCGGTGGTGTTGGTGCTGAGGCCGGGGCGTTTCCTCGAGTCGCCCACCGAGCCGCGGCCCGTGGGGTGGCTGGCGTTGGTGTTGTCGGCCCTCATCGGGATCTACGGCGGCTTCCTGCAGGCGGGCGTCGGGTTTCCGCTGCTCGCGTTGTTGGTCACCTACCTCGGGCACGAGGCCGTAGTGGCCAACGCGATCAAGATGATGCTGGTGCTGGCGTACACGGCGATCTCCTTGCCGATGTTCGCGTTGGCGGGCCAGGTCGCGTGGCGGGAAGGCCTGGCGCTGGCAGCCGGCGCCATGGTGGGCGGCTGGCTCGGCACCAGACTCCAGCTTCGCGTCGGAGCCAAGCTGGTGCGGTGGGTGGTGGTCATCGCCGTGGGGATCAGCGGGATCGCGATGCTCCGCGGCGCCCTGGGCTGAGCCCGCGCTGACCGGTCGCGCCGGTCGTCGCCACCACCTCTTGCTCGTGCTGCCGAAGCGCTAGACGAGTACGACGCCCAGCTGCATGGCCTTGACGACGGCCTCGGTGCGGCTGTGTACGTCGAGCTTGCCGAGGATCGCGTTGACGTGGAACTTGACGGTGTGGGCACTGATGCCCAGCTGTTCGGCGATCTGCTTGTTGGATCGCCCGGAGGCCACGCGCTCGAGGACCTCGGTCTCGCGAGCGGTCAGCGGCTCGACATCCATGGGCGGGGTGACCCGGATGGGGGGCATCGCGGACCCACGGTCGTTGGTGAGGGCGGGGTCGATGACGGTGAGCCCGTGCAGCACGGTGCCCAGGGCCTGGACCAGGCGCTCGGTGGAGACGTCGCGGCGCAGCACACCGCTGGCGCCCGCGGCCAGTAGGTCGGAGGCCGAGCTGCCGTGAGGGGCGAGCGCGACGAGGGGAACGTCGAATTCGAGGGCGCCCGGAGCAGGGCGTGAGGGGTGCGGACCCAGATCCCACAGCACGAGGTTGGCCTCGGTGTCATCGAGGGCATCGGGGATGTCCTCGTGGGCGGAGGCCTGCCCGGCGGCAGCATCGTCGAGACGCGTGACGAAGTTGCGCCGCACGAGGGGATCGTCGCCGACCACCAATGCCTGGACGGGCGGCTGAAGCTCCAGCAAGGGATCGGGCAGAGAGTGGGTTTGCATGGCAGGCGTGCCTTCGTGGTCGGGGCCGGGGTCGCGCGCGGCGGCAGACGGCTATGGTAGCGCGTGCGGCGACCGGGCCGCGGTACGAGGCAACCCGAGCACGGTCATCAACATGGGTCGGCGCGCAGCGCGGTCAAGGAGGAGCGGGGCGAAATCCTGCCCGAACGACCAGGACCTCCCCGAGCGCCCGGGCCGAAATCGTCGTCCAGGGGCGGGTACGGTCCCCCGATCGGCCGATGGCGGGGCGAGATTGCGAACCTAACTTGGGGACCGCATGGGCAACCCCACCAACCTCCCCACCTCCTCCGACACCTTCTTGTCCCTTGTCGACACCGTGGGCCCGATGGTGGCCCGTGTCGATGCACCGCGGCAGCACGGCACGACCGGCCTACTGTGGTCCGACGATGGCCTCGTCGTCACCGCCCATCACGCGCTGCGCCGCGATGAGCGGATCCAGGTGGGGTTTGGCGACCACGAACCCCGCGAAGCCCGCTTGTTGGGACGCGATCCCGCGACCGACATCGCCGTGCTCTCGGTCGACCTGGACGGGCTCGAGCCCAAACCACAGCCACCGCCTTGGCGCGAGGGCTCGACCCTCGCCGTGGGCGAGCTGGGCCTCGCACTCGCCCGTCCCGGCCGCACTCTTCGTGCCGCATTGAGCCTGGTGGCGGTGGTCGGGGACCAGCTACGAACCCGCGATGGCCGGGCGCTGACCCCCTACGTGGAGCTCGACCGCACGTTGCCGCGCGGGTTCTCGGTGGCGCCCGTCGTCGACCTCGAAGGACGCGTGCTCGGGATCTCCACCGCGGGCCTGACCAGCGAGGCCTCGGTTGTCCTGACCCAGGCCACGGTGCGCAGCACCGTCGAAGCCATCGTGGAGCACGGCCGGGTGCCGCAGGGCTACCTCGGTGTGGGGATCTCTCCCGCGCGTCTTCCCTCCAGCGTGCGCGAGCAGCTGGGGCAAGCCCGGGCGGTGGCGGTGGTCGGCTTGGCCGAGGATGGCCCCGCCGCCGAGGCCGGGGTGCTCGTCGGTGACCTCATCTTGCAGGTGGCCGGGGCCCCGGTGCGCTCGCCCGCGGGCTTGCGGGCTCAGCTGGCCGACCGCGTCGGCGAAGCCGTGCCCGTCACGCTGCTGCGCGGCGGCGAGACCACCAACCTCGACATCACTCCAGCCGCACGACCGTAACACCCCACCCCGGGGCTGACGGTGTCGATCACGACCCGTCGCCCGCCGTATCCAACGCGAACCCAATTCGACAGGAATCAGATCATGACCACGCAGACCCAGCCCAGCACCTTCGCCCTGCTTCCCCTTCGCCGCGGCGTGTTGCTGCCCGGTAGCACCCTGAGCATTCCCATCGGTCGCAAGCGATCGGTCGCGCTCGTCGAGAGCCTCACGGTGGGGGATGTCATCGGTGTGGTCGTGCAGCGCGACCCCGCCACCGTCGAGCCCGTGCTCGCCGACGTCCACGAGGTGGGGACCTACGCCCGCGTCGAGAAGATCGCCAAGTCTCGCGACGGACGCCACTATCGCCTCACGCTCGAGGGGCTCGGCCGGTTCGAGCTGCAGAACATCGAGCAATCCGACCCTTATTGGTTTGGTCGCGGTGAACCGGCCCTCGACGACGACGACAGCGAAGAAGCGCGGTTGCTCGCCGACGAGATCCGATCGCAGCTGCGTCGTGCCGTCGGCAACCAGGTCCAGGCGATCAGCGAGATCATCGAGGCTCGCCACCCACCGGGGCGGTTGGCCGATCATCTGGTGGCGGTGGTCGACGCGGAGCACGACCGCGAGGTGGAGGCCCTGCTGACCCTCGACGTGGCCAAGCGGCTGCGGCTGACGACCGAGATCTTGGCGGAGGCTCGCGCCCGCTGGGCCCTCAAGCACAAGATCGGCTCGGAGGTCCGACGCGAGCTGGAGAAGGACCAGCGCAAGCATCTGCTGCGCCAGCAGCTGCGCGCCATCCAAAAGGAGCTGGGTGAAGATGGCGACGGAGAGGATGCGCTGGCCAAGCTGGAGGCCAAGCTCGATGCCGCCGGGCTGAACGACGAAGCCCGCAAGGTGGTCGAGCGCGAGATGGGCAGGCTGCGGAGTCTCGGCGGGGGTGCATCCCCCGAAGTCCACGTGATTCGCAACTACCTCGAGTGGATCGCCGAGATGCCC
>JAHZJA010000376.1 GCA_022601155.1 Deltaproteobacteria bacterium
CCATCGTGGTGCGTGAGCGATGGGTAGACGACGTGCAGATCGATGCCCGCGTTCGTGCGTAGAGCCCTCCAGATCATGCGTACGACGCACCTGCCCATCGCCACCCCGTGCCACGAAGACTGGGACGCCATGGACCCCGACGCCCGGGGCCGCTTTTGCCAGGTCTGCGTCAAGCCGGTCCACGACCTGTCGGCGATGAGCGAGCCCCAGGCACAGCAGTTGTTGTCCAAGGCCGCGGGGACGCGGATCTGCGTGCGCTACCGCCACGACTCGGAGGGCGAGATTCGGTTTCGCCAGCCCGCTGCGGCCCCGACTTGCCCGGCCCCGCGGCGGATGGCCTGGGTGGGTACCGCGGCGGTGGCTATGACGTTGGCCGCCTGCACCCCGCACGAGCATCCCGACGCGCGGGCGCAGCACATCGAGACGGTGGGCTCGATCTCACCGTCGATCCACATGACCGTCAGCATCCCCAGCCACGCCACGGCCGACGACGAGCGCTTCACCCAGGGACGGCCCACCCCCGTGGAGGAGCCTCCACCGGCCGACACCGTCGAGGTCCTCGGCGATTGGGATGCACCCCAGGTGGTCGAGACCAAGGGAGACGTGGCGATCGACCCCGTGCCGCCGCCCCTGCCCGACGCAGGCGAGGTCGGAGTGCTGGGCAACATCGCCGCGCCAGCGCCCGCGCCGGAAGGAGAGGCCGTGTTTGGCTGGGCTATCGCGCCCGCCCCCCAGGAGCCAAAGCCGTGCGATGGTGCCCAGGAGACCGCCGATCGCGAATCGCGCAAGGCCGGCTCTTCGAAATGACGGTCGCGGGGGAATCCCTCGCGGCGTCGCTCGGTACTGCCAACCTGGAACCGCTCTCATGCGCCGCGAACTCGGAACCTCCTACATCCTGTGTGTCCTCGGATTCGTCGGCGTAGCCGGAATCCACCGGTTCTACCTCGGCAAGCCCATCACTGGCCTGTTGTGGTTCTTCACCGGGGGCTTGTTCGCCGTGGGGACGATCTTCGACCTCATCACCTTGCCGGGACAAGTCGCCCACTCCAACCGCGGCGCGCTCGCTGGCGGCTACCGTTGATCGCGGTCACGCCCGCCCACGGCGTCACAGCGTCCAGCTGAAGCCGACGATGCCGTCGGCGCGCGGCAGCCACCTCCTCCCGCGAGCCACAGCGCAGCCGGCCACCGCTGTTGCTGCGCTCCCCGTCGATTCCCACCGGCACCACGGTTGCGCGGAGCGTCGACCTCCATGCCGAACCGGGGTGGCTGGTGGCCGCCCGATCCACGGCTTCCGAGACAGCGACCGATCGCCCTGGTAGACCCAGCGCGATGGTCGTGGGCCGACTCGCAGATGCAGCCGTTCACCTCGCGGAATCTGGGAAAGTCCCCGATCCCCTGCTACGGCTCGCCATCCGTGGGATGTGCGCGCAACGCCTCGCCCACGACGTCCCTACCGACCCCGCCCAAGCCGCGACCCGCATCACCGCGTTCCTGGATGCGATGCGGACCGAGCCGGTGGCGGTCCTGCCCGCCCTCGCCAACGCCCAACACTACGAAGTCCCGGCCGCGTTGTTCGAGCAGGTCCTGGGCCCGCACCTCAAGTACAGCTGCGGCTACTGGTCGGCGTCGACCACCACCCTGGCCGACGCCGAGGCCCAGGCGCTGGCCCTCACCTGCGAACACGCGGCGCTGCGCGACGGGCAGACCATCCTGGAGCTCGGCTGTGGATGGGGCTCGCTCACGCTATGGATGGCCGAGCACTATCCGCGCTCGCAGATCACCGCCGTGTCCAACTCGGCCTCCCAGCGCGCCTTCATCGAGGCCCGCGCCGAAGCTCGCGGCCTTCGCAACATCGAGATCATCACCGCCGACGTCGGCACGCTCGAGCTCGACGAGGCCTACGACCGCATCGTGTCGATCGAGATGTTCGAGCACATGCGCAACTGGCCGCGGCTGCTCGCTCGCGTGGCCCAATGGTTGGCGCCGGGCGGGCAGGTCCTCATCCACGTCTTTTGCCACCGCAGCGTCCCCTACACCTACGAGACCGAGGGCTCGGACAACTGGATGGGGCGCAACTTCTTCTCGGGCGGCATCATGCCCAGCGACGACCTCATGCTGCGCAGCACCGAAGCGTTGGTCGTGCGGCAGCAGTGGCGGTGGCCGGGCACGCACTACCAACGCACGGCCAACGCCTGGCTGGCCAACCTCGATCGACGACGGTCACGCATCGAACCGATCTTGGGCCAGACCCATGGCTCCGAGTCCGCGGCGCTGTGGACCGTGCGATGGCGGCTGTTCTTCATGGCGTGCGCCGAGCTGTTCGGATATCGCGGCGGTCGTGAGTGGTGGGTCTCGCACTACCGACTGCACCATCGATGACCAACCGGGCCCGACCCTAGCGATGCGCAGCCGACCACGCGCGCACTTCGGCTGCGCGCTCGGAGTCGGCCGTCTCGAACAGCTGCGCCGCCTCGTCGGCCCGAAGCAGGGCCTCCGCCCGTCGCGACCGCTGGGACCACAGTGCCCTGGCGAGCGAGAACCGGAAGTCGCCCCGGTAGTCGGGGTTGAATCCGACCTCGTCGGCCACCCTCACGACCCCCTCCAGCGACTCGATCGCATGGAGCGGGTCGCCCATCTGCAGCAGGAGCGTGCCGACATCGTAGCGGGTGCGAATCACCTCGGCGTTGGTCATCGAGAACGCCTGCTCGAGCACGCCCAGCGCCCACCTTCGTCGCTCGAGCGCCTCCGTGTGCCGCCCCTGCCCCAGCAGCACCAGGCTCTCGACGTTGGCCGCTCGGGCCAGCCAATGGTGCCGGGGCCCAAAGTGTTCCTCGAAGACTTCCTTGGCACGGCTCACCTGCTGCCACGCGTCGTCGAAGCGCTCGAGCTTGGCCGACGAGCTGGCGAGGTTGAGGCGACCGACCCCAACGTGGACATGGTTGGGCCCAAACAGCTCCTCGAGGACCTCGACGGCGGCCAGGGTCTGCTCGATCGCCTCGTCGTGCCGCTGCGCTTGGGCCAGGGCACTGCCGTAGTTGAGGCGCATGCCGGCGATCCTGGCGCTGTGGGCCCCGAAGATCTCGATGCCCAGATCGAGTGAGCGCGCCGTGTACTCCAGCGCCAGCTCCTTGTCTCCCCGCTGCCCCAAGGCGAGGGCGAGGTTGCCCATCGTCATGACTTCTTCGGCGGGCGAAGGGTGCTCGAGCGCTCCGAGGACCTCCAGGGCATGCTCGAACTCGGCAATCGACTCGTCCAGTCGGC
>JAHZJA010000004.1 GCA_022601155.1 Deltaproteobacteria bacterium
AGCGGTGCCTGGAGATTTCACGACCGAGCGACCAGTCGCAAGCGAACCTTCCTGAAACCGGCCGGGGGTGCGGGTCCAGTCACACGAGAAACGACGTCTGTGGCTTGTCCTGGGGTCACCAGACACGGGACCATGCTGTCCGTGGGGATTCATCGATGTGGATGGCAACGGCAGCGAGGCGCAACGCGCACCGCCGTTTGGATGGGCCTGGTCGGGGTGTTGAGCCTGGGTGCCTGCAAGGACGATTCGGCGGGTGACGACGGCGGCCAAGCCCCGACGACGGGCTCGGCGACCGAAGCTGACTCCGGCGATGGGTCCGGCACCGACGCGGGCAACGTCGATCCCAACACGCCCACCTGGTACCAGGAGATCGCCCCGACGGTGATCTCCAAGTGTGCCGGGTGCCATTCCGAAGGCGGCATCGCACCCTTCCCGCTGCACGACTACGAGTCGGCCGCCCCGTGGGCCGGAGTGCTGGCCGAGGCGGTCGAGTCGGGGACCATGCCCCCATTCGCGGTCGATGACACCGACGAATGCCAGATGAACTACGACTGGCAGGACGACATCCGGCTGAGCGACGAGGAGAAGCTCGCGCTACGAGCGTGGGCCGACGCCGGAGCTCCCGAGGGCGACCCGGACACGGCCGTCGACGTCCCCATTCCCCCATCCACCGATCTCACCCAGATCGACACCACCCTGGCGATGGAGGCCTCGATGGTCGTCGGTGGGGACCAGGACGAGTTCTGGTGCTTCAGCCTCGACCCCGGGCTGACCGAGGACCAATACCTGCGCGCGCTGCAGATCCGTCCCGGCAACGACAAGGTCGTGCACCACGTGCTGATCTACGTCGATGAGGACGGGGCCTCGGCCGAGTCGGCAGGCCCCGATGGCTCGTTCCCGTGCTCAGGCGGCTCGCTCCAGGGCGATCTCATCGGCGCCTGGGCGCCCGGTGCGTTGCCGACCCGCGTGCCCGAGGGCGCAGGGATGCTGGTCCCGGCCGGCTCGCGCCTGGTGATGAACATCCACTACCACCCCACCGGTGGGGCCGACGAGATCGACGAGGGCACGAGCCTCGAGATCGACTGGCTGGAGGAACGGCCGCCGTGGCTGGCCCAGCTGGCGCTCATCGGCAATGGTCAGTGTCTCCTGCCGGGGCCCAACGACAACGGCGGGGTCGAGTTCGTGATCCCGCCCGATGTCGCCGATCACACCGAGTCGATGTTGTTCACGCTGCCCAGTGATCTGCCCGAGCTCCGGCTTTGGCAGATCGGCGCGCACATGCACTACCTGGGCGTCGACATGATCATCGGCACCCAGCGCAGCAACAGCCCCGGCCCCGAAGAGGAGTGCCTGCTGCACGCGCCCAACTACAGCTTCGAGTGGCAGCGCCTGTACAGCTACGACGTGAGCCTCGAGGACACGCCGCGGCTGGCGGGGGGCGATCAGCTCTACATGCGCTGCACCTACGACAACACGCTCAACAACCCGGGCGTCGTCGAAGCGCTGGGGCAGACCGGGCTCGAGGCGCCGATCGAGGTGCGTCTGGGCGAAGAGACGCTCGACGAGATGTGCCTGGGCGTGTACGGCATCGCGTTCCCGAACATCTTCTAGGGAGGCGAACCGCGAGATCGTAGGTGCCAAGGTGCGTCTGGGGCCGTTCATGGGTAGGAGCGAGGCCGAAGCTGTGCCGGGCGCACTGTCAGCGCTGACAGACACCGCCATGGGCGGCCGCAGGCGTGCATTGGCGCGTGCATTGGCGCGTGCGCTCTCGCGGTGCGCCTCCCTCGTGCGCCGCGGCGGGTCGCTCACGGTGTGCGCGAGCGGCCCGTAGCTGCGGGTGTGCCCCTGGCGCGACGGTCCCGTCGACCGTCGGCCGGGCCAGGGGGAGCGTTCGGCGTGGTGCTACGCGGCCGCGCGCGAAATGAGGTCAGGAAACCCGATACCTGAAATCGTTGTCATGTATGATCTGTCCCCGATGGCATCGTCAAGCGCGGGGTCCACAGCGTCTTCACGTCGAGCGACGAGCGACGAGCACGCGTGGACGTTCGTCAGCAACTACGCCCACGTCTTGGTTTGTGTCGCCCGCGATCCGAACGTGACGCTCCGTCGGATTGCCGAGCAAGTGGGTGTGACCGAGCGCGCCGTCCACCGGATCGTGACCGAGCTCGAGACGGTTGGTGTGGTGACGCGGGTGCGGGAGGGACGACGCAATCACTACGACCTCGACGTCACCGTGCCGCTTCGCCACCCGCTCGAAGCGGACAACACCGTGGGTGATCTGCTGGCCGGATTGCTGACGCCTTCGGAGGCGAAGGCGTTGGGCCTGCGCTCGGGCGGCCGCTCGAAGAAGAAGAAGAAGACGTGACACCTGGTGGTGGCACGTCTTGGTGGCCGCGTTGCGGTGCGGCGGGTCAGCCCCGCCGCGGGGCATGAGCGGTAGCGGCGTCGCGTCTGCGCACTACCACGGCGAGTCGCAGGGCTCGTGTTGCTGCGTCTGGTGGTTCCAGCAGTGGTACTCCACCGTGCCGCCGCTGCCGTTGCAGAAGCAGGTATCGGGCCACCAGTCGATGACCTTCTTCTTACAGGCGCCGGTCGTGTACGAGTAGTACTCGGCGTACGGCCAGCCCTCGTTGGGGATCACGATCTTGGAGGCGTAGTTGCGGCACTCGTCGCCGCAGCCGCCCACCGCAAACCTGTCGCAATCGTCGTCCACGTCGTTGACCCCCGAGTAGATGCACGAGCCGATCGCGGCACCGGGCTCCAGCGTGCCGGGCTCGCCCGCGCCCGGCTCGGCGGGGATCGGCTCGACGTTGGCGGACTGCTCGGGATCGGCGACCATCTCGAAGTCGACCGCGACCGTCACCCCGTCCTCCAGCTCGAGAAAGCTGCGCGCGGCCCATTCGCTGCACAAGGTATCGGTGAGTTCATCCACGTTGGCGATGAGCGCCGTCGCGTCTGCCGCGTGCACGAAGGCGGGCTCGCCGTCGCGGCCCATCACCATCAGGTCGCGCAGCCGTCGTAGATCGATGCGTCCCGCGCTTCGTCGCAGCCACCGTCGGGCTTCCGCGGCGCTGGCGAAGGTCAGCCCCACCGGGTACTCACGGCCGCGGACGCGGACGACACGCTCCAGGGAGATCACGCCGCTGCGGCTCGCCTCGGCGCGCAGCAGATCGTCCTCCGAGAGTTCGATGCGCAACCGAACGGCGGGCCCTTCGGGGTGTGCCTGCTGGTCCTGG
>JAHZJA010000377.1 GCA_022601155.1 Deltaproteobacteria bacterium
GCTACATCCTGTCCGAGGTTCCCTTCAGCTTCTTCTTGATGGGCGCGGTGTGGATGTCGCTGCGGATGGCCGACGAGGGTCGCCACCGCGACGCGTGGGGCATGGGCCTGTTCGCGGGGATCGGCATGGTCATCCGGCCGCAGATGCTGATCTCGGCTGCGTTCTTGGGCGTGTTTTGGATCCTCCGACGCAAGTCGATGCCCAAGATCCGACTCGTCCATCTGCTGCAGTCGTTCGTCCCCGTGGCGGTGATGCTCGCGATCTCCTCGGGCCTGCTTCACCACAACACCAAGCGCTACGGGCTCATCTCCGAGAACGGCTCGTTCAACCTGGTGTTCGGGCGCTGCCATAACTCCAAGATCCACTCCACGCCCGATGGCAAGGGCCACGGCCGTGTGCACTTTCGGCCGCCCTCGTTCCTCCAGGTCAAGAACCACGAGGCCCGGGCCGCGCGTAAGCGCATTCCGCCACGGGTCGCGCTCAACCCCGCGATCGACGACGAGCTGCGGTACCCCGGCTACATCGGCGACAGCAAGAAGCACATGGAGTACGTGCGCGAGTGCATCCGGCGCACGGGCTTCAGCGGCCAGATGGCGTACTCGGTGACCAATGCGTCGCTGCTGTGGCGCCACAACATTCCGTGGCCGGACTCCGGGCGGAGCCAGTGGAGAACGATCAGTCGGTGGTGGACGCGAGCGCACCGCAATGTGCTGGCCGTTCCCGCGCTCATCGGCCTGCTGGCCCTGGGGCTGGGCCGGCGTCGCATCAAGCTCGGCCTCGTCGCCGTCCACGTCTTGGCCATGCTGGTGGTGGCCGCCGTGTTCTTTGGTTCGATCCGCGTCCGAACCCCCTACGACTACCTCATCATGATCCTCGCATTCGAGGTGTATGGCTTGGGGTTGTGGCTGCTGTATCAGGCCGGCCGACGAGGGTGGACACGCCTACGGTCGTCATCGCGCAAGCGCTGACGTCGGGGATCGACTGGTACGACATCGGGCCTGACGGTCGCCGCCGCGGGTGCGCTACGCTCGTGCCCGGTGGGCGATGCGGAACGCGAGACGTTCGACGATGGCGGCGTCGTCGCTCGGGCACGGGACACGGTGATCCGCAGCCCACCGCCGGCTCCATCCTCCACCCCCCCCAACGCCCGGGCAACCCGGGTCGACATCGACATCCAACCCGGTGCCGCCATCCGACTGGGGCCCGGGGTGTTGCTTCCGGGAACTCCGTATCGGGTGCAATCGTGGCTGGGCGATGGAGCGATGGGCATCGTCTACCGCGCCCAACACGTGGAGCTGGAGCGCACGGTCGCCCTGAAGATCCTTCGGCCCGAGGCCTGCGGCTCATCCAAGCTCGCGCAGATGATCCGGCAAGAAGCCAAGAACGCCAGCCGCATCGGCTCGGAGTTCATCGCCGAGGTCTACGATCTGGGCTCGCTGAGCGACGGTCGGGTGTGGTTCACGATGCCGCTGCTGCAGGGCCTCAGCCTGCGCGAGGTGGTGACGGAGGGACCCCTGGCGCCGGGCCGAGCCATCGGGATCTTCCGCCAGATCGCCAAGGCGCTGGCCTCCGCCCACGGCAACGACCTCATCCACCGTGACATCAAGCCCGAGAACGTGATGCTCGTGCGGGACCGTGGCCGCGATGATGCGGTGCGGGTGCTCGACTGGGGCGTGGCCGCCATTCGTGACGACGCCGAGCAAGGGCGAGGCTCGGTCGCCGGAACCCCCTACTACATCGCGCCCGAGCTGCTGCTGCGCATCCCCTACGATCACCGGGTCGACCTGTACTCGTTCGGGTGCATGGCGTTCGAGCTGCTGACCGGTCGTCCGCCGTTTCAGGCGCCCACCCTCGAGGAGCTGATGTCGGCCCACGTGGAGCAGCCCCCACCGACCATGGCGGAGGTGGGCTCCCCTGGCATTCCGGCCGGCCTCGAGCGTGTGGTGAGAGCGTGCTTGGTCAAGCACCCCGAGCAGCGCATTGCCACCGCCGTGGAGCTGGAGGCGCGCCTTTGCGAGGCCCAAGTGGAGGCCAGGCTGCAGTCCACCTGGGACGACCTGCCGCTGCCCGATGTCGACCACGACCGCCGAGCCAAGCTGGCGAGCAGCATGCCCGATCCTCTCCGGCGATCGGGCGTGCGACGACGGCGATGGGCACAGGGCCTGGCTGCCGCCGCGCTCGTCGCCACGCTGGCCGTCTGGGCGTGGCCGCGTGCCACCCCGCCCCCCGCGAATGACGATCGGATCGAGACGCTCACCCACCAGGCCCACGCGGCAGCGGCCCGGGTCGCGTTCGTCTATCCCCTCGCCAATGACCGCGACGGCGCCACCGCCTACAACCGGGTGCGCGAGCTGGAAGCACTTTCGCTGCCCGAGGCCCAGCAACGTGCGCTGGCGCTCCGCGAGGAGTTTGCGACCACGCTCGTCCGCCTCGGTGACCGGTACTGGCACCGCCCCGGAGGCCGAACGTTCGCGCTCGACTACTACTTCGAGGCGCTCGTGTTCGTGCCCGAGCACCCCGATGCCACGGCCAAGATGGGAGCCAGCCCCGGAGCACTGGCGGAGCTGCGCAGCAAGGCGGAGACGGGCCGGTTCACCCAAGCCGAGCTCGACGCCGTGGCACCGTTGGTCGCCCTGGCCCAGCCCGATCCCGAGGTGCGGGCGCAGCAGCTCGATGCCCTGCAGCAGTCGGATGACGTACGCAGCTCGACGGCCGCGGCCCTGGCTACGCTCGCCGACGGCGACCCGCAGCTCGTCGAAGCCCGCAAGCGCCGACGCACCAGGCGGCCCCCCGTCGCCGTCGAGCCCGCGGCACCGCCCACGCCGTCACCGGATGTCGAGGTCCCCGTGGAGGCGCCGTCGACCGAGCCGGTGGAGCCTGCCCCCGAGATTCCGTCGACCGAGGCCAGCCGAGACCGCGCGGCCGCCACGGCACTGGTCGGCAAGGCCGACGCAGCGCTGCAGGCGGGCCGACTCGATGCCGCCGAAGGGCTCTACCAGCAGGCCCTCGCCGCCGACGACCGCACCGCGGCCGCCCACGCCGGGCAGAGCCGGATCGCGTTTCACCGGGGCAACTACGCCACGGCGGTGCGCCATGCAAAACGGGCCGTGCGTCATGCTCCGCGCTCGGGGAAGTATCGGATGACGCTCGGCGACGCGTTCTACAAGTCGTATCGCTACGACGAAGCGGTGGAGCAGTTCACCCGCGCAGTGAAGTTGGGACATCCGGGGGCCCGCGAACGCCTCGACAAAGCCAAGGCCAAGGCCACAGCGGGCTGACACCCCGCATCGGAACCTCCAGAGTCTACGTGGCTGACGCGGGAGCGTGCGGACGACCGGGCGCCGTCAAAACCGGACGGCGAGGCCTTGCCAGCGGCGCTGAGTGTTGCTCTGAGTCCGGGCTCGCTTGGCCCCGATCACCACCATCGCGATCCCACCGGCCGCGAGCAGCCCCCCCGTGACGAGCATCGCGATACCTCCACTGCGAGTGTCGTGGAGGTACCGACAGCGGCCCAGAGCGTCCACGTTGTCGCCGCTGCAGTCGCGTTGGATCGGGCCCCCATGGAGCACGACCATCGCCACGCCACCACCGACGACGCCGATGCCCGCCGCCAATGCGGCGCCCCCACCCGCCACCAGCCCGGTTCGTCGGCGGTCGACCGCCGTGGGTGCCGCGACGGGCACTGGCGCCGGTCGCAGCTGCACGTCCACACGACGCTCGACCCCTTCCACCAGCTCGAACTGCTGGCGCTCGACCACATGGCCAAAGCGCCGCACCGTGATCCGATGGGGGCCTTCGACCGTCTCGATGTTCAGCGGGGTCAGCCCGACCGGCTCCCCATCCAGCTCCACCTCGGCGCCGCTGGGCACCGATGTCACCACCAGCCGGGGCGCGGGCACCATCGATGCCTCGAGCTCGCGGCGCATGGTCGCGGCCATGTCACCGACCTGGGTGCCCAGCTCCGCCATCCCGCACAGATCGCACGCACGGTCACTGTCGCTGATCACGTCGCCCGTGCGCCCGTCGACCAGCTCGATCCCCACGCGGTAGTCGGGATCTTCGAAGGTCACCGAGACCACGAGCACATGACTGACCTCGAACTGGGCAGCCAGCGCCTGCCAGCACACCTTGTCAGCGCAGTACGGTGCGCGCGCGTCTCCGGTTTGGTCGGCCGGCAACGCCACCAGCTGCGCCGTGGCATCGCCGAAAGCGTCGCGAACCTGCGCGCTGAGCCGGGCATCGACGTCGTCGACCTCCGCCGCCACGTTCGCCGCGATCACCAACGGCAGCAAGCCGACCCGTGTCGCGGATGATGTCGGCTGCGCCTGCTCGGTCGGCTCGCTCGACGACACCGGCTCGAGCGAAGCCCGCCCCCGAACGTCGCGGGACGGAGTCGGCTCCACTCGCACCGACTCGGTTGCTACCGAAGGAGCCTCGGGCAAAGGCGGCTGCGCCGCGACATCGTGAGGGGCCAGCAACGCCACCCCCAGGGCCGCCACAGCCATGCCCCGCGGGTTCATCGTTCGCACGTCTCCCCCGAGGGGATGCATGTGATCCCACACTCTTGTTGAGAGCCGGGGCACTTGCACTCACCACCCCCGCAGTTCTGGGCCGCGCCGCACGGTTGGTCACAGTCGCCGCAGTGCATCTCGTTGCTGTTGGGGTTGATGCACTCGCCTCCGCACACGAGGTTGTTGCCACCACACTCGAGGGTACAAGTCCCATCTTGGCAGTGCTCTCCAGCGTCGCACGGATCGCCGCACCTGCCGCAGTGGTCTTCGTCCGTGGAGGTCTCGACACACTGGCCATCGCACTGCTCGAGTTCCTCGGGGCACTCGAGCACACACTCGGAGTCCACGCAGGCCCGGAACTCATCGCAGGGCTCGTCGCACTCCCCGCAGTGGTTCGAATCGGTCGCCAGATCGACGCACGTTCCCCCGCACTCGGTGGGTGCATTCGACGGACACGTGTCGGCGCACTGCCCTTCCACGCAAAATGCGTCACACGGAAAGTCGCACCGACCGCAGTGGCTGGGATCGCTGCTGGGGTCGACGCACCTGGGCCCGCAGGCAAGCTGACCCACCGGGCAGTCGAACACGCACTCCCCCTCGAAGCATACCTGGCTGCTGGTGCACGCTTGGTTGCACGCACCGCAGTGCACCACGTTGATCTGGGTGTCGACGCACTCGCCTCCACACGCAGCAAGCGGCGGATCGCAGGGACCCTGCCCCGTATCCCCGGTGTCGCTGGTCTGAGCCAGACCGGTGGTCGCCTCGCTCCCGCTGCTGCCCAGCCCGAGCCCAAACTCCGGATTGACCTGTCGGCATCCCGGCAGCACCGACAGCGAAGCCAACACGACCAGTCGCAGCGACGCGTCGCCCCACGATCTCGTCGCCCCTGTCGTCGCCATCAGCACCATCGTAAGCAACTCACCTGCGCTCGGCGGGCGAAATTACCCTACGTTGACATCTTGGGGCGGCCGTACAGCCGTGGTGACCGCGCCGCGAAGGGATTCCCTCACGGCGATTCCGAACTGGGCCGCCCGGTCAATCGACCCAGGAACCGCTGCGCCAACGACCGGGGAGGCTCGATCTGAACCTTGGCCGCCGGGTCGGTCGCGACAACTTGTGTCGCATCGTAGACCCCGTCGTCCTGGCCCGGGCTGCCCGAGAAGTCGACACCGAACGACGTCGCACCAACCCACACCACGCGTCCCGTGAGCACCACCGAGGGCCAGCGGCCCGACCCTGGGCGCTCGACCGCAATCCACAGCAGGTCGCCGATCTTGAAGCGACCCTCTTCGTGCTCGATCTTTGCCCCACCGACGCCGACATCGGAGATGACACACGCATGACCAGCTCCGGTCAACAGCCGGACTTCCGCTCGAAGCGCACACTGGAACCGCTGGAAGTAGCGCGAATAGTCGCCGGGCATCGATGCATTGGACCCGTGCAGTCGTGACTGCAACCACCGTACGTATTCGCGCTGTTCGGGATCGACCACGTTGCCTTGAATGGCCCGGGCCCTCAACCGCCGATAGTCCAAGATCGCATCGATGATCTGGTCCTGAGTCTCGAGCTCTTCACGCGCCACGGTCGCGGTCGGTCCCATTGCGGGCGCCTCGCCATCCTCCATGGGCCGGCGGGGCTCGACGATGGGGAACGCCAACCCCTGGCCCACCACCGCCATGTGGTCGTCCATCGTGGCCCGAAACGTATGGGCCGTGGTCGTAGGCTCGGCCTCGTCTCCGTTCACCGCCGCGATTGCAGGCACCCGCTCGAAGATGAAGCGGCAGCCCGACACCTCGAACTCGGAGTTGATGGCCAACGGGCTCCGCTTGATCCGACATCCGTTCAGGAAGGTACCGTTGCGGCTGTTGAGATCGATCAGGGCGTAGCCGTCGTCACTGGCCACGATCTGCGCATGCTGGCGCGAGACCCCGCCGTCGACGATCTGGATGTCCGAGCCGTGGCTACGCCCGATGGTGAACCGCCCCTGCAGTGACCACGTGGCCCCCCGCAGCGGTCCCTCCAACGCGCGAATGCGTACACTCTGCTAATCGCCTCGTTTACCCATCAGTATCGTCCTTCCCGTTGGTATCGGTCACGGTTGGTGCCGCCGCAGTTTCGTCGTGGCGCCCGTCGTGCATGAGTCCAGTCCATCTCGCCTGGATGGGGTACCGCGCCCCATCACCAGGTGATCGACCGGCCGAACAACCTGTATGCATTGTTGCGAAATACTCCAATTCGTCAAGTCGGGGAACGACGGACTCACGAGCCATGCAACACCGCGACCCAGCGCTCGACGGCCTCCTGCGAACGCTCGGGGATCCCACTCCTGCAAAGCCCCGGCGCCGCCCTCGACGGTCGAGCAACGTGGACATTTATCATTGAATTCCAAAATCTTGGGCTCGAGCGTGCGGTACAACCATCACCCGACGGCCGGGGCGCCATCAACCGTGTAGCCCCGCGACGACACGCCGCGTCACGCCATATTGGGACGCCGATCAACGGCGCAATTGCAGTGGCGACGACGCGTCGGTGCGGGGCATCTTCCCCCATTGCCTCCGCGGCATCTTGCCCCGGACTGTGACACTCGGCGCATCCGCACGCAAGGACCCAGTGTCGGCACGACCTCAACGCATGATGAGGAAGGGTCGCCGAGGGGGCTTGCGAACATGACGCCGCTCGACGCCGAGACCATGCCATCAAAACGAGTGCACGACCAGGCCGAGCGTCGTGGTCAGCTGCTGTGCCGACGTGTTGCCCTCGCCGCTGGGGAAGATCCGGTTGTTGGCTCCGTCGACACGTGCATCGAGCCGCAGCGTGACCATATCGGCAGGACGGAAGTCGAACGTCACGGTCCCGCTGGTGAGCATCGTGCCCTCGGTCCCCGACAAGAACGCGTCGGGGTCGCCCAGCAGCTCTCCGCGCAGGCCGAGGTTCATCCAGCTCGTCAGACCAAAGGAGCCGCTGGCCATCACGCCGTACCACATCTGATCGCCGCCGTAATACCCGGGCACGTCGTCGAACACGAAGTCACCGTTGAAGGCCAGCGAAACGCGCTCCCAGTCGGCCGTCACCACCACATCGGCGAGATGACGGAAGTTGTTGTTGACCCCTGCAACATGGGACCCATCTTCGTCGGTCTCGGAGGCCTCGGGCCCGCCGAGATAGCCGACCGCGATGCCGAGGACCTCGTTGCGCGACGAGGCGCTCAGCTGCGCACCCAACGTCTTGCCCGAGTTGTTGTCGACGATGTGGCCCCACCCGTTGACCGCCATCAACGTCAGGCCAACCTGCTCGTGGAGCTCGGCATTGATCCGCAGCCCCGTGTGCCAAAACGGCTGCGCCAGGTTGTAGAGCATCCCGCGCGTATACGTGTGGTTCATCCAGCTCTCGGCAACCTCGGCGCCGTAGATTGTGTCGAACCGGCCCAGATCGAAGCTCAATCGCTCGATGGGTCGCCACGTCGCGTAGGCCTGCTTGATGTGCTGAATCCCCGCGATGGAATCATCGGCCCACCCCGCATTGGGCCCAGTACCGAAGCGAAGGCTCATCGTCGCCCCGGCCTTGGGGCGCTCGTAGGCCAGCTCGGCGCCCGCCCACGCCAGCGAGAAACCATTGGCCTGATCGAAAGCCCGCGTGGCATTGGTACCGCGCTGCGTGGCGGGAAGGCGCAAGTTGGCGCTGACGTATGCGTCGGCGAATACCCCGAGACTCAAGTCGTCATGCCATGCACGCTCCTTGGCCGGCTCATCGGGCTCGACGTCATCGGCAGTCGTGACCACGCGGGGCTCGGTCGCCGTGTCACCCTCGGGAAGCCGGTCGGAGACCGAGACGGGTGGCACCGCGGGCTGCGTACCATCGGCTGACGCGGTCCCAACGTCGGCGGCGGGGGCAGGCGCTGGAGCCGGGGCCGGGGCCGGGGCTGGGACCTCTTCGGACGCCGGAGCGGACACCGTGGCGGGAGTCGGAGGGCTCGCGGTCGGTGCGTCACTCCCTTCGGGCTCGGGCGCCATGGCCATCGTGGCGGCCGTACCAAAGTTCCGGCTGCTCGCCGCAGCCTCGGCCGGCATGGCGACTTGTAGGGCCAAGACGGCGAGTCCAATGGTGATCGATGATCGTGCTTCGATACTGTTCATGACGAGTCTTCCCTGCCTCGCCCCGGTGCCTCGCTATGCGGCGGCACTGGTACGAGAGGTCTGCCAGCTACACACACGCAGCTGGTTCATGCCGACACTACGCGGCACGAGATTGATGCAATTACTCTGACTGCGACTTTTTGAATTCGTCGGTGTGGTGGTGTCGTTATCTCAGGACATCTTCGGCGGTCCCGAACCATTGAGCGGCGGGCAGCTGCCCCCAGGAATCGAGCTCGCTACGCGTGGGCCAAGCCCGAGGCTTGCGCCTCCACAGAGGCTCGATCTCGGCCTCCCCGCGAACGACTCCGGCGTGGGCCTCGGCGCCCCGCAGACACCATGTGGTGACGATGGGCATGCCGTTGGCCTCGGCCAGTCGATGTGCGTTGTGAACCAAGCGGGGCAGATCGGGGAGCCGGGTCAGCGCCAGGTGGGCTCCCTTGGCGGCGGCCATCGCCGACCAGGGGCGAATCCCCATGGGCTGCGCCCGAATCCATAGCCGCAGGATCGCCATGCCATCTTCGAGCTCCAGCTCGGGAACTTCGACGAACTCGGCGTGGGCTTGCCATGGGACGCGCTCGGTCACGGTGGCGACCTGCTGCGCTCCGACCCCATCGCAGGTCATCACGATGCTCAGCCCCCGCGGGATGCAGGCTTCGACCAGCGCCACCAGCAGGTGGGTCTCTTCGACCGCGAGCTTGCGGTGGAACTCCAGCTCCACCAGCCGTCTTCGCTGAGGTTGCGGCTCCGGGGCCAGAGCGCCGACGATCGCGTCCACCAGGCTTCCGCTCCCCGGCGCACCCGCTCGCTTGACCCGCAGCATGTCCGCCAATGCGTAGATGAAGCTGCGGGTCTTGGGCTCGACGACGAGCCTTGCCGTTGGGCGGACCGAGTCCAACCCCGCGAGCGACCGCGCCACGAGCCCGGGCATCAGCTGCAGACGAGACCCGGACACGACGGCCAGCAGTGCGCCCGACTCGATCGACGAGCGCAGACGGTCGGTGGTCACCCGCAGCGGAGGAATCGAAAATACGCTGTCGTAGGCCCTCGAGAAGCGCTGCTCCGCCTCGGTGGCTCCGTCGGCCACCCCACCATCGAGTTGCTGAGCGCAGCGGTCGATCTCGCGGAGCACCTGCTCGGCACTCGCGGGGCGCTGGCGCTTGGACTTGGCCATCAGGCAGCGCACGAGCTGTGCGACGTCGGCCGGAATATGGGGCGGAAGATCGATGGTGCCGCGAGCGTGGGCCTGGGCTATCTCGGCGGAGTCCACCTTCCAAAACGGAGGGCGCCCCGTGAGCATGTGCAATAACACCGCGCCCAGGCTGTAGATATCAGCCGCAATCCCGGGCTCTTCACCGCACCATATCTCCGGGGCCATGTAGCGTGGCGTTCCCACCAGCGCCTTGGCCGTGGTGGAACCCGACCGAGGACGGTGAACCGCGGCCAGGCCGAAGTTGGCCAGCTTGAGCTGCCCGTCGAGCAAGCCCAGCAGGTTTTGGGGCTTGATGTCTCGGTGTACGACCCCCAAGCCGTGCGCGTGTGACAAGGCCTGCGTGGCTCGCCGCAGCAGCCCGAGTGCTTCGGTCGGAACGATGGGCCCGAGCCTCCGGATCCGCTGGGCGAGGTTACCCCCCGGCACGTACTCCATCGCCATGTACTGCACGGCCTCGTCGGTCTCCACGTGGTAGACCCCGACGATGTCGGGATGCTCCATGCGAGCAATGAGACGTGCCTCGGTCAGGGGTGCCGAGGTGTTGCGCGTGCGGGCCTTGAACACCTTGACCGCCGCGTTGCGCTTGAGCACGACATCCTGCGCCAGGTACACCAGCGCCTGCCCTCCCTCGCCGAGCACTGCGTCGAGCCGGTAGTTCCCGAGCCGCCGACCGAGGGCGGGCAGCGAGGGCGAACCCGCCGTCCGGCTCCGGTTTCGCGGCTGTGGTGGTCGTGTGGCCTGCATGGTGTACCCCGATACGACGGCGCTCAGCGGGTCCCAGCGGCGGCGCGAGCCATGGCCTCGAACGGTGACTCGAGGTTCTGACGTGGCTTGCCCACCCCCGTGCACATCCCGTGCTCGGTGCGACAGGCGTACAGCGCGACCTTGCTGCCACAGACCGCCCAATTTTGCAGTCGGCCCATGCCGAGCAGATCGGAGATTCGTCCGAGCGGCGTCAGGGTCATCGCGACGACGGCACACAGCGACTCGGCATCGACGTCACCCGCCAGCGCCTTGACCCAGCCGTTGTCGTCACAAAGGGCCGCGCCTTCGAGGGCGTCGCTCGACGCCACCATTTCGTTGACGGCACGGGCCGCATCCTGGGTCATCTTCATGGCAGTGGTTCCTTGAATGGTGCCGGCGGCGGAGGTGGCCGGAGGCCGCGGTGCAGCGGGCGGAGGTGCCGGCGTTGCAACCGGTGGCCGCGTGGATACGGGTGAAGGGACGGGCGGCGGTGCCGGAGCCGCCCGGGTCTCGGCCGTCGGCGGCGGCGCGGGAAGCTCGGGAGGCGCGGGGGCCTGACGAGCACGGTCGTCGGTGAACCGCGCCGACTCGATCAACGCCTGGGTGACCGACATGCCGACGTTGACGCGGTTCGGGCGCAGGAACAGCTCGTGAGCCATCGCCTGTCCTTCATCCAGAGCGAGCATCTGCGCCAAGGCCTCGATGCCTCGTGCCGTCGGCGTCTCGGCGTAGATCAGCTTGTCGCGGTGCGAGTAGATGCGACCGTGCCACCCATCACACGCGCCCACGTCGGCCCCACCACCGCAGCGGGGCACGCCATCGTTCGGGCGACCGAACGGCGCGACGCTGCGTGCATGGGGGCAGGCCACGGTCAGCATCCCCTCGCCCGAGCTGGCCGTGTTCTGCAGCACGTTGGCCAGATCCATGCGACGAAGCGGCATCCGCAGCCAGCCGTCGCTGTCGACCACCCTGCGCAGCACCGAGGTCACGTCCTTGGTGGGGCTGGTCGAGCGCAACACCCCGGCCACGCCCATTCGGCGCAGCATCTGCTGTTCGTCGACGTCGAGCCGACGGTCCGCGACCGCGAGCACGGGAGGCCACAAGATCGACACGCCACGGCCCCTGCCCTGCAGCAGCAGACCCGCATCGGCGACCAACAATCCCAGCGGCAGCTCGTCGAGGGCCGCCACCATCTCCTCGAGGGTGCCGAACCCGAACGACGCGCTCAGGTCGAAGGGCTCTCCCTTGGCCGCGGCCTCGACCGAGGAGCACAGCGCCTTGGAGCCCAGGTAGGCGAACTCCACGTGACGGGTGGACACAGCGGCGGACGTGGGCTGCACGACCTCGCCACTGACGGCGAACGAAGACGGTGCGGCGCTAGAAGACATCGACGCGCTCTCCCTCTCGCACGTGGGCACGAATCTCTGCCATCAGCTTGTCCATGTCGTTCTCCAGACCACCCGAAGGCGCATCCACGCCCGCGCCGAGGTCCATGCCGTCGTCCGGCGTCGCCTCGCCCTCGGCAACCGAGAGGGTCAGGCCGTTGATTTCGGACATCGGGTCGACCCGGAGGCCCACCGCGGCTCGAATCGCGCCGAACACCAGCAACGACACGCCACCGGCCCAGGCCATGCAGACCACCAAGCCCAGCCCCTGCACCCCAATCTGCTGGAGCATGGTGTTGCCGTTGTCGATGTCGCCGAAGATGCCAGCCGCCATGATGCCCCACGCACCACAGATTCCGTGCACGGGCACCGCACCCACGACGTCGTCGAGCCGGAGCCTACGGATGATGAGCTCGAAGCCCATGTTGTGGAGCGGGCCCGCGACCAGGCCGATGAGGATGGCCTCGACCGGGCCGATGACGTCGGCACAAGCGGTCACTGCCACCAAGCCGCCCAGGACAGAGCCCATGAGCTTCTCTTCGACGTTGCGTCGGCCCTGCACGCCTACCGCGTGCAGCACCCCGGCGAAGCCGGCGGCACAGCCCGCGAGGTTGGTGACGAGGATGATCTTGCCGATCCCCGGGCCCGAGGTCAGCGCGGAGCCGCCGTTGAAGCCCCACCACCCGAACCAGAGCATCAGGGTGCCCAGTGCGGTCCAAGCGAGGTTGTTGCATGACATGCGGTTGAGCTCGCCCTTGCTGCCGTAGCGACCCAGCCGCGGCCCGGCCATCCACACGCCGACCAGTGACGCCCACGCTCCGATGCCGTGCACGACCGAAGCGCCCGCGAAGTCGTGGTAGCCCAGCGCCTCCAGCCAGCCCTCGTTGCCTTCACCGAGATACAGGCTGCCCCACACCCAGTGCCCGAAGATCGGGAAGATGAAGATGCCCATCGCCAGCGCAAACAGCAGATACGCCTTGAAGCCCGTCCGCTCGGCCATGGCCCCGGAGACGATCGTCGCGGCCGTACCGCAAAACGCCAGCTGGAACACCAAGAAGCTCCAGTTGAGGTCGGTTGCCCCGCCCGCTGTCGCGGTCGCGGTTTCGAGGCCGTCGGCCATGAACAAGCTCGAGCCGATCCATCCGCCCTCGCTGGCCCCGAACATCAGCCCGAACCCGGCCACCAAGAACGCCAAGCTGACCACCATCCAGTCGCCGAGGTTCTTGAGCGCCACCGCAGCGACGTTCTTCTTGCGCACGAGGCCGAGCTCGAACACCAGGAAGCCCGCCTGCATGAAGAACACCATGGCCGCGCAGGCCAAGATCCAGACCGAATCGGTCTTCACCCCCAGGCCGGCCATCGTGCCGTCGTCGGCCCATGCCCCTGCAGACCAGGTCAATGCCACCAGGCCCACCATCAGTGGGCTCCACACCTTCAGTTTCCTCGACATCTTCGCTACCTTCGTTGTCCTGAATCGTGAAACGAACCCCTGGGGTTCATGCGTCACCGAGTGCATCGGCGGTGAACTGCTGGCGATGTTCTGCGGGTAGCCGCCTGGCCACCCGAAGAATGATGTCGGCGAAACCGGCCGAGGTCAGCGACTGTGGAGTCGCATTCATCCTTCGCAGCTCGTGTTCGAGAACGCTGCGGCCGGAGTCACCGAAGTGCCGCAGCGAGACGATGAGCAGGTGCTTCATCACCTGCAATCCCACGCCCGCCCCGGTCCGCGATCCACTCGCGCTCCAGTTCATCGACGGGCCGTCGGTGACAGTGCTGATCGTCGAGATCGACGACACACCGGAGACCTCCACCAGCGGGTCCCTTCCGCTCCAGCTGTCGTGCTCTGGTGCCGCGGGGAGGTGGTGGACCGCTGGCTGCCCTCGATGGCCCAGCGGATCCGAACCCAACCGTGGTGCGGCAACGGGCCCGCCGGGGCCGGCTGGGGGCCGCATCGCAGGGGGCGTGGGCATCGGCGAGCCGCCGCGTTGCAAGCGAAGCGACGCCACATTGAACGCCACCCCGAGCACGGCCAGGTTGGTCTTCTGCGCGGTGATGGCCACCATCTCGAACGACCCGGCGCGACGCGTCACGAGCTTGCCTCCCTCGAAGCTGAGCAAGACCATCGAGACATCGTCGGTCATGCCCACGCTTGCGTACGCCTCGGACGTGCTCCCCAGCTGCCGCAAGACCTCTTGGAGAAGTACGGGCTCGTAGGGATGGTCGAGTTCGTGGGCAAGGCACTCGCCATCGTCACCGAACACGGCTGCTCCATTGACCCCCGAGACTTGGGTGATCGTGTTCAGCGCTGATGTGATTTGCATACTTCGTTCTCCTGCTCGACTGCTCGACATCTATTGATGCCAGCTGTCTAATCGTCGCCGCAATACGACGACTTCTCGTTTCGGGCCCGCAGCCGGCCGCTCACCCCAATGGTCGTTGTTCCGCAGAGGGAAGGCGTGGACACTGGGCTTGCGGTTGAATGTAGAGTCAGTGGTATTGGATAGGGTCGATCCTGGTCGATAGCGACAGTAGCGCCGAGTTCAGGTACCATTTCGAGCCGCTTGGCCTGAACTGGGACACTGCGTGTTCCGGGGGTGCTGAACCCGAACTGACCCCAGGCTCCCGGGCGGGCCACCTACACATGCTCGGTGGTGGCCCCTGTCGGGGTGAGGCGCAAAATGGCCCTGCGCCCCACCTCAGCGTCGAATTTCGGTGATCCGAGAGAGCCGCTCGAGCTCCCACCCCTTCCCGCTTGCGCCCTCCTGGCGCGACAGCCCCCCTCGGGCTGCGACGTAATAGTCGTAACACCGTATACGAAAATTGTTAGTAGGGATGGCCCTGATTTGTGGGGTGGAATTTTTCCCCATCGCCCCTAGGACGAGCATCCAGTGGTCGCGAAGGGACACAATAGTCAGGGTATGCATTCAACACACTGCGATCTCCACTCACCTTGTAGTGGTGATATTTCATTGCGGACCGGTCGGTGTTTCCCCGCTTGAAACCTGGGCTCCCGCGGTTCAAACCCAAAGCAATGGATTCCAGCTGGCGCGACGGGAAGTCGCTCAA
>JAHZJA010000378.1 GCA_022601155.1 Deltaproteobacteria bacterium
ATGGCCGTCCCCAGCAGCCCCGCCATCGCCTCCAGCGCGACCAGGCTGTGCACCGCGGCGTTGGCCGGCGACAGCGTGCCGTAGCCGATCGTCGAGAGGGTCTGCACGCTGAACGCGAAGGCATCGAAGAAGCTGCCCGCCTCGGCCGAGTGGATTCCGTTTTCCTGCAGCATGTACAGACACGCGAAGAACAGGTTCGTCAGCAGATAGACCCCGCCGAGCAGCCCGACCATCAACCACCACGAGCCCTTCATCAGGTGGAAATACAGGTCGGTCAGGGGGCTCAGCGGAAGGCCGAGCCGGACGACATCCATCGGGTCGCGTTCGGTACGAGGCGGGGGCGCCATACCCGAGCCATGCCCCACGCCACCGGCGTTGGCCAGAAACTGGATGGCGCGAGGGCCCGTGGAGCTTTACGACCGGGGCTGCTAGCGTCCCTCGCCCATGGCGTCCTCGGCGCGGCACGACATCATCCTGTACGGAGCAACGGGGTTCACTGGGGGCCTGGTGGCCGAATACCTGGCGCAGACCATCGAACCCGGCACGGTGTCGTGGGCCCTGGCCGGTCGCGACCCCCGCAAGCTGCGGCGAGTTCGAGAGGGCCTGGCCACCATCAACCGGGCGTGGGCCGAGCTTCCCCTCTACCAGGGGCAGTCGAGCAACGAGCAGAGCATGCACGACCTCGCCGCTCGGGCGCGGGTGGTGCTCACCACCGTCGGACCCTATGCCGGTCGGGGCGAGTCGTTGGTCGCCGCGTGCGTGGCCGAGGGCAGTGACTACGTCGATCTCACGGGGGAGCCCGCGTTTTGGCGCGGGGTCATCGACCGCCATCACGAGGAGGCCTCCGCCAAGGGCCTGCGCCTGGTGCCGTGCTGTGGCTTCGACAGCATCCCGCACGATCTGGGCGCATGGTGGACGGCGCAGCAGCTACCCGGCCGCGGCCCCCTGCGTATCGACGGCTACGTCGCCGCCAGTGGCGGCATGTCCGGCGGAACGTGGTCGTCGCTCCTGGGGGCGATGGCCAAGCTGCGCGACACCGACGCTGGCCGCTCCCCTGCCAGCAAGCGCTCGGGGGATGGTCGCCCCAAGTCTTCTCGCCTCGGCATCCACTACGCGCAGGCCGTCGGCCGTTGGGTCACCCCCATGCCGACCATCGACCCGCTGGTGGTCAAGCGCAGCGCGCAGTTCACCGACGTGTTCGGGCCCGAGTTTCGCTACCAGCACTACCTGTCCAACGCCTCCAAGCGCCAGCTGGCGCAGCGGCTCGCAGGGGTCGGCACCCTGTTCGCGCTCGCCCAGACCCCGGCGCGGCACTGGCTACGACGGTTGCGGCCCTCGGGCGCCGGGCCCAGCGAACAGCAACGCGCCCAGGGTTGGTTCGAGGTCACGTTCGTCGGCTCGCGCGACGACCGCGAGGTCGTGACGACCGTGCGTGGAGGCGACCCTGGATATGGCCACACGTCGATGATGATTGCGGAGGCCGCCCGCTGCCTCGTTGAAGATCGCGACCAGCTCCCCGCCGTCTTCGGCGTCCTGACCCCCGCCGCGGCGATGGGCGAGCGCCTCGTCGAGCGACTGCGCGACACCGGGATGACATTCGACGTCGCCAGCCGTCGCTGACGCGCCCCATTCGCCCGTCCACGGCCGTTCGCGACCCCATGGGTCCGCACAGAGACTTCGCAGGAAAACGGTGGCGCTCACCCCTGGCGCCAGGGATCATGGGGGCGGTCGTCGGACGTGTGTGGTCACGGGGGCCCATGGGAGTTGCGGCGATGCGGAATCCGAAGCGAGGCTCGACCCTTTCCATCTTGGTGCTGGCCGCCGTGGCGTTGGCCGCCTGCCGCGATGATGCGGGCGCCGGGTCGGGTGGCACCGTCTCGGCAACGGCAGGCACGGCCGGAACTGGCACCCAAAACCAGGTGCTGCCGACCCCCAACCTCGTCTCACCCGCGGCGGGGGCCGTCGACGTGCCCATCGAGACCGAGCTGTGCTGGGACCTCGTGCAAGACCCCGACGATGATCCGGTTCGCTACCGCGTGTTCGTCGACGGCAGCGAGCTGACCGAGGGCAAGCTGGACGAGAGCGGCCACGAAGGTCCCTGCATCGGCCCGCTCAATTTCAACCACGATCAGCAGTACGCCTGGCAGGTGCAGGCGTTCAATCCCGACGACCCCGACAGCCAGTCGGAGCTGGGCGCGGGATCGTGGTTCACCACCGTCCCCGACGGCCTCACCACCACCGTCTTCGAGGATCCATTCGACGAAGATCTGGGGTGGGAGGTCGGTGGCGACGCCACTTCGGGCGCTTGGATGCGGGGAGGGCCGGTCGGCACGGTCTACCAGGGGACGCCTGCCCAACCCGGCATGTGTGCGGGCGGAGGCCTGTGCGTCTTCACCGGGCAGAATCCACAAGGTGATCCGCTCGCGGCCGACGTATCCGGCGGCACCACCACCTTCACCTCGCCCGCGTTCGATCTGGGCGGCTACGAGGCGGCCACCATCACCCTCAGCCGCTTCATGTTCAAGTCGGTGTACCCCGAGACGGGCACCCTGTTCCGCGTGGAGCTGCTCGTGCCCGACCCCGAGGCCAACGACGGCTTCGAGGTCCACGTGCTGGAGCAGCTCGAGCTCATCACCGACTCTCCGCAGGCCACCAACATCTGGACCCCCACCGAGTACGCGGCCTGCAACATTCCGATGGTCGACGGCTCGCGGCTGCGCCTGGTGGCCACCGATCTGGGCCAGGGTGTGATGGAGGCCGCCGTCGACTCGGTGGTCGTCGATGGCCATCTCGAAGGCCGGGTGTGCGACGGTGGCATCGACGCGGTGTGCGATCCCAATGCGGAGCAGCCGTGCTCCGGCAACTTGATGTGCTGTGCTCAGGGCGTGGTCAACAAGGGCGTGTATCGC
>JAHZJA010000379.1 GCA_022601155.1 Deltaproteobacteria bacterium
AAGGCCTGCCGCGCCTCGCGGTTGAAGGTCACGCGAGTGTTCTCGCGAGCGGCGTAGCGCGACAGCTCGTACTCGAGGTTGGGCCCGATGTCCTCCGGCCGCTGCGCGAGCCCGGGCAGGCCAAAGCTCCACAGATCGATCCGCGCCAGCAGATCTTCGCGAAACTTGCCCTGGCGGACGGCCTCGCCGAGGTCGCGGTTGGTTCCCGCGATCAGCTGAAAGTCGCTCTCCACCTCGGTGTCGGTGCCGACGGGCAGGAACCGTCGGTCCTCGATCGCGCGCAGCAGCATCGCCTGCTCGTCCAGCGGCAGCTCGCCGATTTCGTCGAGGAACAGCACTCCCTTGTCGGCGGCCTTGAGCACACCCGGTCGATCCTTGACGGCGCCGGTGAACGCGCCCTTGGCGTGGCCGAACAACATCGACATCGCCTGGTCACCGCGCAGCGTGGCGCAGTTGATCTCGACGAAGCGGCCATCGACCTGCTTGCGTTGCTGCTTGAGGTCGTAGATGCGCCGGGCCAGGCGGGTCTTGCCCGCACCCGTGGGGCCGGTCAGCAGCACCGGGGACCGCGAGCGAATGGCAACCTGCTCGATGCGGGCGATGAGGTCGTTGAAGTCGCGGTTCTTGGTGTCGATCCCCGACTTGAGGAACGAGAGTCCTTCGCGTTGCTCCTGCCGAAAGCGCGACGCGATCTGGTCGTACTTGGACAGATCCAGATCGATGATGCGAAACGTCCCGGGGCCAGGCGCGTTGGTCCGGCCCGCGGGCGGCGAGGTCTGGATGAGGCGGGCTGGAAGCTCGCGTGACTCGGTGAGCAGAAACCAGCAGATCTGAGCGACGTGCGTCCCGGTGGTGATGTGGACCAGGTAGTCTTCGCTGGTCTTGAACCGCAGGCTCCGGACGAAGTCGTGCATCGATGCGTAGACCTCTTCGAAGTCCCATGGATCATCGAACTCGATCGTGTGGTCTCGGACTTCGGTCTCGGGCGAGATCTGCTCGATGTCTTGGGTGACCTGGTCGGCGAGCGATTGCCAGTGTGGCTGATGCACCAGCTCCAGACGGCGGACGACGAGGTCTTCGTGGCGGCACAGGTCCACGGTGGGACGCCAACGACTCCACCGCCGCGCACCCTTCCCGGAATCGAGGGTGGGGCCGAGCAAACCGAGAACGACGACGGGCTTGGATCGGGAGCGAGCCACGGAGTCACGACTCTAGCAGAACGTATAAAGACAGATATACAGGGATATGAACGAAGTAAACGCCGCTGTCTAAGTGGCTGATAACATTCATATATGCTGATGGTGCATCTCCTGCTTTGTATCTGTGCGTCCCACGGAACGAAAGGAACCGACAGATGGCGACCACGACCCAGTACGAAGTGATGAACGAAGAGGGCAGCGTGCCCGTCAAGCACTGGACCCGGGGTGTTCCGGTCCAAGATGCGGCGCTGCGTCAGCTGTCGAACGTTGCCAAGATGCCGTTCATCCACCGCTGGGTCGCCGTCATGCCCGACGTGCACTGGGGGATGGGTGCCACGATCGGTAGCGTCATCCCCACGCGGGGCGCGGTGATTCCCGCGGCGGTGGGGGTGGACCTCGGGTGCGGGATGATGGCCGTGCGGACCAGCATGCGGGCCGAGGATCTTCCCGATGGCCTGGGGCACGTGCGCGGGGCCATCGAGCAGGCGGTTCCCCACGGTCGAAGCAGCGGGGGGCGTCGTCGCGATCGCGGTGCGTGGGGAGACCCGCCCAAGGGCGTGGCCGATGTCTGGACCGGATCGCTCGCCGAGCGCTTTGATGTCATCACCGACAAGCACCCGAAGATCCGCA
The DNA here is from genome assembly GCA_022601155.1 of Deltaproteobacteria bacterium. GTDB lineage: Bacteria > Myxococcota_A > Polyangia > Nannocystales > Nannocystaceae > Paraliomyxa. The sequence continues at coordinate 1,830 of JAHZJA010000379.1, forward strand.
ACTGCAACAACATCGTGCACCTGGGTACGCTGGGCACGGGCAACCACTTCATCGAGCTGTGCCTCGACGAGCAGGACCGCGTGTGGGTGATGCTGCATAGCGGCTCGCGCGGGGTGGGCAACCGCATCGGGAGCTACTTCATCGGGCTGGCCAAGGCCGACATGAAGCGGTGGTTCATCAACCTTCCCGACGTCAACCTGGCCTACTTCCCCGAGGGGACGCCCAACTTCGACGACTACTGCGAAGCGGTGACCTGGGCTCAGGACTTCGCTCGGTTCAATCGCGAGCTGATGATGGCCGCCGTCTTGAACGCGCTGCAGGGGTTGGCGGGCCTGCCCGCGTTCGAGGCCGGGCTGTCGGCGGTCAACTGTCATCACAACTACGTCTCGCGCGAGCACCACTACGGCGAGAACGTCTTGGTGACCCGCAAGGGCGCCGTGCGGGCGGGGGAGGGCGAACTGGGCATCATCCCGGGAAGCATGGGCACGCGCTCGTACATCGTGCGGGGCAAGGGCAACCCCGAGAGCTTCTGCTCGTGTAGCCACGGGGCGGGTCGGCTGATGTCGCGAACCGAGGCCAAGCGACGGTTTTCCGTCGAGGATCACATGGAGGCAACCCGCGGGATCGAGTGTCGGAAGGACGAGGCGGTGATCGACGAGACGCCCGCCGCCTACAAGTCCATCGACGATGTGATGGCCGCACAGTCCGATCTCGTGGAGATCGTCCATACGCTGCGCCAGGTGGTATGCGTCAAGGGATAGGATGATGAACGCCAGGATCATGGAGATCGACGGCGCCCAGGGCGAGGGAGGGGGACAGGTCCTCCGCTCCTCCCTCGCCTTGTCGGTGTGCAGCGGGACACCCTTGCGCATGCACGGGATCCGGGCCGGACGGCGCAAGCCCGGACTGATGCGGCAACACCAGACTGCGGTACGCCTCGCGGCGCAGATCTGCGGTGCCACGGTCGAGGGCGACAGGCTGCGCTCGACCACGCTCGAGTTCGTACCGGGGGCCCCACGTGCGGGCGACTACCACTGCGCGGTGGGAACCGCGGGGAGCACGATGCTGGTGTTTCAGACGGTGTTGTGGCCGCTGCTCGTGGCGGAGGGTCGCTCTCGACTGGTGTTCGAGGGCGGCACCCACAACCCCATGGCGCCGCCGTTCGATTTCATCGAGCGCAGCCTGCTGCCCGTGCTGCGGGCGATGGGGGCGGAGATCGAGGTGAAGCTCGAACGTGCGGGATTTTACCCGGCCGGTGGTGGTCGGTTGGTCGTCGAGGTGGAAGGAGGTCCTTCCCTCGCGCCGTGGCGATGTCTCGAGCGCAGCGGCGACCCCGAGGTTCGTGGACGGGCACTGCTGTCGAACCTCCCCGTCGACATCGGTCGTCGTGAGCTGCAGGTGGTGCACCAGCGACTGGGGTGGCCCCGGTCGCGCCTCGGGGTCGAGCGGGTGTCGAGTGATGGTCCGGGCAACGTGGTGTTGCTCGAGGTGACCCACGGCGCGATGACGACGGTCGCGTGCAGCTTTGGAACCAAGGGGGTGCTTGCCGAGGACGTCAGCGCCCACGCCGTCGAACAGATCGAGAGGTTCCTGGCCGCCAACGTCCCGGTGGGTGAGCACTTGGCCGACCAGCTGATCATCCCTCTCGCGCTGGCGGGCGGAGGCAGCTTCCGCACCGTCTCTCCCACGCTGCACACGCGCACGCAGGCGCAGATCGTCCAACGTTGGCTGCCGGTGACGATCGAGATCATCGATGAGGGCAATGACGCCGCGCGCGTCGATGTGCGTCCGCGCTCGTCGTGAAGAGGTTCGGCAGCCGCCCCACCGCGGCCGCACTCGCCCCATTGTTCTGCGAGCGGGTGGCGGTGGCGCGAGCCGCCGCTGTAGGGAAAACCCGCGGGCCCCACGAAGATGGGCCTGTGGGACGTGCTACGATCGGAGGCTCGTGTCCAAGGACTTCGAACTGTTGGCGCAGTGGAGGGACGGTGACAAGGCCGCCGGGAACGCGCTGTTCCAGCGCCACTTCAAGGCGATGCGTCGGTTCTTCCGCAACAAGGTCGGCCCCGAGGAGGTCGAGGACCTGATCCAGCGGACCTTCCTCGCATGCGTGGAGAGTCGCGATCGATTCCGTGGGGATTCCACGTTTCGCACCTACTTGTATGTGGTGGCGCGCAACGAACTGTTCCGCCACATTCGCAAGCGAGCCCGCGACGAAGTCCGGGCTGGTCTCGATTTCACCGTCAGTTCATTGTTCGATCTGGGCCTGTCGCCCAGCAAGGTCGTCGCCAAACAGCAGGAGGAAGAGCTCGTGCTCGAGGCCCTGCGGCGCATCCCGGTCGATCAACAGATCTTGCTCGAGCTCTACTATTGGGAGCAGGTACCGGGGCCCGAGCTGGCGAGGGTCCTCGAAGTTGCCCCCGCCACGGTGCGCACCCGGCTGTTTCGCGCTCGTGACGCCCTGCGCAAGCAGATGGAAAAGATGGCGGCTTCTCCCGCGTTGCTCGAGGACCTCGAGGCGTCGGTCCAAGCGGTCGGTCGCTCGTAGCGGGCTCGATCGAGTCGGGAATTCCGCTGCGGCGCGCGGTCCTGCTACGATCGTCGCATGGTCACGCGTGACAATCTCCTCGGTACTCGTGGGCTGATGGTCGTGGGTCTGGTGGCTGGCCTGGCGTTGGGATGCGCGGGGAAGCACAAGAAGACCCAATCGCCGGCCGAGTGCATGAACACCTGCGAGCAAGATCAGTGCTCGTATAACGCCGATGCGACCGACAACGACGAGTACCTGGAGTGCCTCGAGGCCTGTCAGGACTCGTGCGGCTGACCCACGGCTGGCCTGACCGCGGTTGAGAAGGCGGCGGCAGACGAAGCAATGATTCAGCGCTGGTCTTCGGGCGCAGCCGTCGGGGCGGGCCCGAACCGCAGCCCGATGATGAAGCGGCGTGACTGCTCGATGGCTCGGGCTCCGCCGTCGCGAAGGTGGCGACGCAGCGATCCGCCTTGCCACGGGGGAGCCAGCGGCGAGCCGCTATCGGGCACCCGACTGTCCAACATCGTGCGGGCGCGCCGCGAGTCGAAGCCGCAAAAAGACAGCAGGTGCCGCACCAGCGACCACAACGAATCGAGGATGTTGCGATGCGGCTCCGCCAGCGTCGCGAGTCCGTCGCGCCAGCGGGCCAGGGGCTCCGGGGAACAGCCCAGCACATCGGCCAGCGCCACGCCGTCCAAGCCCATGTGCTCGCTCAGCCACTGCGCTTGGGACCGGCGAGCATCATCGTTGGTTTGAACGAAGAAATCGGGGACCGGCGGCGACATGGGTCCGAACAACGAGCGTAGCCCAAACCGTCGCGTGATCGAAGCGATCGCGTCCTGTTCCGTCGCCCGTGTCCCACGTCGGTCCGCTCGGCCCCGCCGGGCTTCGGGCGAGATCAGCCCGTGCACCGTGCGCCATGGGGGGACCCCGGACCCATCGGCAGTCGGCGCGCGACTCCTACGCTAAAACCCATGGCGGCGATGCAGAGCTTGACGATTCCGCGCCCCGACGACTGGCACCTTCACTTGCGCGACGGCGAGGCGCTTCGGTGTGTCGTGCGACACACCGCCGAGACCTTCGGGCGGGCGATCGTGATGCCCAACCTTCGGCCTCCCGTGGAGACCGTGGCGCAGGCCGAGCACTACCGGGCTCGCATTCTCGAAGCGCTCGACCCTGGCCTCCGGTTCGATCCGTTGATGACGCTGTACCTGACGCCACGCACGACGCCACAGGAGGTTGCTCGGGCGGCCGCCCATCCGCACGTGGTGGCGATCAAGATGTACCCCGCCGGAGCGACGACGAACGCCGAAGCCGGAGTGTCGAGTCTCGATGGCCTCGAGCCGGTCCTCGAGGCGATGCAGGAGCACCAGCTGCCGCTGCTCATCCACGGCGAGAGCATCGATCCCGGGGTGGATGTGTTCGACCGCGAGGCGGTCTTCGTCGAGCGCCAGCTGGGCCCCCTCGTGCAGCGATTCTCGAATCTTCGTGTGGTGCTCGAGCACATCACCACGGCCGAAGCCGCAGCATTCGTCGCCTCCGCACCCGCCAACGTGGCGGCAACGATCACCCCACAGCATCTACTGCTCGACCGCAACGCCCTGTTCGCAGGAGGAATCCGACCCCACCATTGGTGCTTGCCGGTACTCAAGCGCGAGCGTCATCGTCAGGCTCTGTTGGCGGCGGTCGGGACTGGGGACACGAGCTTCTTCCTGGGGACCGACAGTGCGCCCCATGAGGAGGCGACCAAGTTGAGCGCATGCGGCTGTGCTGGAATTTTCTCGGCTCCCATCGCGCTGGCGCTGTACGCCGAGGCGTTCGAGTCGATCGACGCGCTCCACCGGTTCGAGGGGTTTGCCAGTCGAAACGGCCCCGCGTTCTACGGGCTGCCGGTGTCGAAAGAGACAGTCACGCTCGTTCGCAACCCGCAGCAAGTGCCACCGTCGTACCCGTTTGGGGACGGTGTCGTCGTGCCGCTGCGGGCAGGCGGAGTGGTGCGATGGAGTGTGCGAACGTAAAGGCTTCCTTCGCACTACACTTGTTCACACAATTTGGATTGTACGTGTAGAACCAAAGGCGGCTTCATTGTTCGCGTGCTACCGTCAATGAGTACACCTGTGGTTTCGATGGCCCCACCCCCGACCATTCTGGGGTCTTCGTTCACCGGTTTGTTGATCAGTCGCTCGCTTTCGCGTCGCGGCATCGCACACACGGTGATCGGAGGCCCGCGCCCCCCCCAATCTCCTCGCCTCGGCGAGTCGATGAGCGAGGGCTCGGCGATTGCGTTGTGGGACCTTCTGGGGCCGTCCTACCGACGATTCTACCACGCCAAGTCCCACGTGTCGTTGGCCTGCGGCAAGCTCGCAGGGATGGCGGTGGTGGCCGAGCCCGGTCGTCGACTCGAAGACCTCCCACCTATCGATCCTCGCACTGCAGCCTTCGGCGACGTGGGTGCACGCATCGTTCACGTCGATCGTGGCCGTCTCGATCCCGTGCTGTACGACGAGGTACGAGCACATCCGTGTTGCGAGTTCATCGAGTCGCGGATTCAAGCGGTCGACTTCGATCCCGACCTCGACCGAGTGACCGCGGTCCGACTCGATGACGGGCAAAGTCGCCCGATCGGGATGGTGTTCGATGCGACCGGATATCGCGGTGTCGTGGCGGCGGCGGCCAAGCTTCGGCATCGGCATCTGAGTCGCTTGCAGCGGGTGGTGTGGATGCATCGCAGCCGCGACGAAGAGATGATCGACCAGCCCTGGTGGCACCACGGCACCAACCTCATTCGCCTCCAGCGGCAATACGACGGGGTCGACGGGATCGCGTGGATGATTCCGCTGGGTCGCGAAGTGTCGGTGGGGATCAGTGTCGATGCCCATACCCATGGCCCCGAGGTGGTCAGCGAGGTCATGCTCGCGGAGGCCGTGGTGCGGGCCTACGACCGCCGCGGCATGCCGATCAGCCGCGTGTTCCCGCGAGCGGGGGCCGCTCGGCACCTCACCCACCGCTACTTCGTCCGCGGTCGAGCCTACGGTGCCAACTGGTTGTTGGCGGGAGCGACGTACGGCCAGGTTTGGTTTCCCACGTCCACCGGAGTCGCGACCTCGGCCCTCGCCGCCTACCTGGCTCCTGCGTTCCTCGAGCGCCCGAGCGAGGTGGGGGCACAGTACGCGGCCCAGTTTCAGTCGTTGCGACCGTTCCACGACCTCATCGGTAGGTTGGTCGAGAACAATCCACCGGTGCACATGGACCAGATGTATCGGTTCTGGGGCGCGTGGATTCGCGGCGTCCTCGAGCGGCTTCCCGAGTACCTGCGGATCTACGGCGAGCATCCCAAGGTGCGAACGTCGGCGATTCGGGTGCTCACGCGCGTGATCCGAGGCCACGGCCTGGCGTGGCTGGGCGCGGGTGCCTTCCTCACCATTCGGGTGCAGCGCGTCATCAGTCCCAAGGACTGGGAGACCGTGTTCCCCACCTACCACGCGCGGCGACGGTTTTGGTGGGGGAATTTCGCAGGAGGCTGGGTCAACTACCTGGGCTCGAGGCTCGCGCAGGTGTGGCGTGGAGATACGGGAGCGGGGCGGCTTGGCCCCGCGTCCAACGAGACCGCTGGACACCAGTGATCTGCCGTCAGGCGCCACCGGTCGGCCACGGTGGGGATGACGGACGAGCCCACGGCCCCAGTCGGCGGCAGCCTCGGGGGATGGCTGCTCGTCGGGCGGGGCTGGGCCTGTTAAGGTCGTGCGCTCACGAGCCGCAGTGCACCTCCAATCGAGCACCACCGAAGCCGCCGACGGGACCCGTCTCGCCTACCGCACCATGGGGGAAGGTCTACCGCTCGTGCTCGCCAACGGGCTGAGCACCTCGGATTTCTTCTGGCACTACCTGCGTCCGGCGTGGACACGACGCCACCGCGTGATCAGCTGGGACTACAAGGGGCACGGCGACTCGGAGCCGGCCCGAACCGACGCGGGCACCACCATCCCGGCCTTGGTCGACGACATGCGGCGAGTGATGGATGCCGCGGAGGTGGAGCGGGGGGTGCTCATCGGGTTCTCGATGGGCTGTCAGGTGATCGCAGAAGCGTGGCGACAGATGCCGGACCGCATCGCGGGCCTGGTGTTCTTGCTGGGACCCGCCGGTCGCCTGTTCGACACCGCGCTGCGGCCCGTCATGGGCCCCGGCCTGCAGCAGCTGATGCAGCGTCTGCCCTCGCGGTTGTTGCCACCGGTGTTCGGCGTAGCCCGGCGCATGGTCAAGCTTCCGGGGACGGTGACCATGGGCCGTTGGATGCGACTGTACGGTCGCTCGACGGGTATGGACATTCGTCGCTACGTCGAGCACTTCGAGCGACTCGATCCGCATTCTGTCGTGCAGATGGCGCTTCATGGCGGCAAGCACGATGCGCGCGATGTCCTGCCCTCGATCGACGTTCCGACGCTGGTCGTCGCCGGAGACCGGGATGTGTTCGCCCCGTCCAAGACGGTGGGGTTGCCCATGCACGCCGCAATCGCTGGCGCACGGTTGCTGCAGATCCCCGATGGGACCCACGGAAGCCTGTTCGAGCACCCCTGGATCATCGGCGATGCGATCGATCAGTTGTTGTTGGCCGTTGCCGAACAAACCGATGCCGCGTGACGGCGACGGTGCCGCAGGCTGACCCCGTCGGTTTCTTGCGACCGTCGCCGGGCGGGTGCTACCGCGGAAGACGGCATGGAACTGCTCGTCTTTGCGCGCAACTATCGACCGTGGAACGCTACTGCGGACCGACCCTCTCGACGTGACGCGGGGGTCGTGGTCGGCACGGGCCGTGTCGCACCGTGGCGCGAAGGCCGGCTGTGCTCCTTCGTCGAGGTGCGCATGCCGGGCGAGGTGGTCGACCCCGGAACGGTGATCGAGCTGCTCGTGGGCAAGGCATTCGCCTCGTGGGGACACCCTGGCGGTGGCCGAGTGCTCCGCAACGCCACGGCACAGGGGCATGTGTCGATGCTGCTCGAGCCGGGATTCGAACGGGCGCGCGATCTGTGTCGAGCGTTGCTGCCCGTACTGCCGCAAGCGCGGGCATTGCTGGATCGTGCGCGGCAGGACACGCGGGACGACGCCCTCGGGGCGGTGCCACGACGGGTCGTACTGCCGGAGGACGAGCGTACGGCTCCGTTGCCGCTGCCCGATGCCTCGCCCGCCCTCCAGTTCACGCCGCCGCGGTTGCGTGCGGCGGAGTTGGTCACGCCGGGGTCGACGCGTGTCGGCGGCACCACTCGTACATCGCGACCGCTGCGGCCGCGCTGGCATTGATCGACCGGGTCGAGCCGAACTGCGGAATCGAGAGCACCGTGCCGACGTGCACGCGCGCCTCGTCCGACAGTCCGGGCCCTTCCTGACCGAGCAGCATGATGCAGGCCCGGGGTAGGGGCGCGTTGTCGATCACCTGGGCACCGGGCAGGTTGTCCACCCCCAGCAGGGGCAGCTGGTGCTCGCGTGCCATGGCAGCGAAATCCTCGAGTGACTCGTGGTGGTGCACGTGCTGGTAGCGCTCGGTCATCATCGCGCCGCGTCGATTCCAGCGCCGACGCCCCACCACATGGACGGCCGCCGCACCAAAGGCGTTGGCGCTGCGGACGACCGCCCCGATGTTCGGATCGCGGGTCCAGTTCTCGATGGCGATGTGAAACGGATGTCGACGCTGATCGAGGTGGGCCACGATCGCCTCGACGCGCCAGTAGCGATACCGGTCGATGACGTTGCGACGGTCGCCTTCGGCCAGCAGCTGAGGGTCGAGTCGGGGATCGTCGGGCCAGGGCTGGGGATGGGGCCCCACTCCATGGCTGGGTGTCCGCGCGTCGTCCGTCACTGGGCTTGCTGCAGCTCTTCGGCCACGATCGCCTCGAACGCCGCCAGTGGTTGGGCGCCCCCGAGGGAGCGGCCGTTGATCAAGAACCCTGGCGTGCCTCGGACCCCCAGCGCGGTGCAGGACTCGCTCTGTGATTGCACGGTGGCGGCCGTCTTGGAGCTACGGAATGCCTTGCGCCACTTGTTGACGTTGAGGCCGGCCTTCTTGGCCAGCTTCTCCAGCTGCTTGTCGGTACGCATCTTGCGGTTGTCGAACAGCAGGTCGTGCATGACCCAGAACTTTCCCTGGGCCTGGGCCGCCACCGCGGCCCGTGCGGCGGGCTCGGCATTGGTGTGGAAGGCCAGCGGCATGTGCTGGAAGAACAGCGCGACATCGTCGGGGTGATTGGCCAGTAACTCGTCGAGCGTGGGACCCACCCGCCCGCAAAATGGGCAGTCGAAATCGGCACACCCGACGATCGTGACCCGGGGGTTGCTGGGCCCGCGACCGGGGAGGCCGGTGGTGTCGACTTCGACGCGGGGCTGCTCGATGGACCGCGTGCCCGCGGCCACGCGCGGTGGGTCGGTGGGGTCGGTGGGGCCGGCCGGGGGCTTGGCCGCGTGCATGAAGTGGGCGTACAGAGCCGAGCGCGGGGCGCCCTCGTCGAGCAGG
>JAHZJA010000380.1 GCA_022601155.1 Deltaproteobacteria bacterium
CTGCAGGCCCTCGAGCGTCTGTTCCTCGAGGAGCAGGAGTGGGAGCGACTTTGCGAGGTGCTCGAGCACCGCATCGGTGTGACCCCCGACGCCCGGGGCCGGGCGCCGATCTGGCGGCAGGTCGGTGAGATCCAGCGGGATCGTCTGCAAGACCCACATCGGGCCATCGCAGCGTTCCAGTCGGTGCTCGACCTCAAGGTCGGGCGCGAGGACACCACCTATGCGCTGGCGAGCCTGGTCGAGCTCAACGAGCAACTCACCCGCTGGCCGGATGTCGAAGAGGGACTGCGTCGGCTGACGGCGCTGGCCGACAACGACGTCGACCGGGTCCGGTTGCTGTCACGGACCGCCCAGGTCGTGGGGACGCACTTGGGTCGCGGCCACGATGCGCTCGAGCTGCTCAAGCGCGTGCTCGATCTGGCCCCGACCGATGCCGACGCCCGCGCCGCCGTCGAGGGCTATCTCGACGACGACGACACCCGTGAGCGTGCGGTTCGCATCCTGATGCCGATCTTCGAGCGCGAGCAGAACTGGCCGAGCCTGCTGCGGCTGGAGGAACTCCAGGCACGCAAGCAGCCCTCGGGGCGCCGCCGATTGCAGGCCCTGCTGCGGGTCGCGACCACGCAGGAGGAGCGCATCGGCGATCCCGAGCGAGCATTCGCCGTGCTGTGCGAGGCGATGACCGAGGCCGCCGATCAGCCGGAGCTGTCGGAGATCCTCGACAAGGTCGAGCGCTTGGGCGCCGACGATGACCGAGCCGAGGCGCTGTTGGCCGCCTACGGTCAGGCGGTCGACCACATTCTCGACTCCGACCTCCAGCAGCGTGTGCTGCAGGCGATGGGCGAGGTGGGGCTCCAGCGGTTGGGCGAGCTTGCGCCCGCGCGTGCGGCCTACGAGCGCGTCCTCGATCTGGCTCCGGGTGATCCCCAGGCCACCGAGGCGCTCGAGAGCATCTACCTGCGCCAAGACGACTACGAGCCGCTGGTGAACCTGCTGGTGAGCCAGGCCGATCGCATCGAGGAAGGGTCCGCGCGCGACGAGCTGTTGCTGCGGGCCGCCGAGATCAACCGCACCGGCCTGGAGCGACCCGAGGAGTCGATTCGGCTGTACGAACGGCTGTCCGGGGACGCGCTGGCCCAGCCCGAGGTGCAGCAGGTGCTCGAGCCGCTGTACGAAGCGGCCGGTCGCTACCGCGAGCTGGCGGCGCACCTCAACCGCAAGCTGGCCCAGCTCGAGGGCAAGCCGGCCGTCGACACCCACCTGCGACTGGGGCGGCTGTACGGTGAAAAACTCGACGATCCCGAGGAGGGGATTCGGCACCTGAGCACCGCGCTGCGGATGGATCCCGATCATGCGGTCGGCACCGAGGAACTGGGTCGGTACCTCGAAGACCCCGCCATGCGTGGCCGCGTCGCGCAGATGCTCGAGCCGGTGTTCGCGGCGGTGGCCGACTGGCCACGGCTGATTCAGATCCAGGAGATTCGGCTCGAAGAGGCCGCCGACGAGCACGAGCGCATGCGGCTTTTGCTGCGCATCGCGACCATCGAGGAGGAGCAGCTCGAAGACCTCGACAAGGCCTTCGAAAGCTACACCCGTCTGTTCAAGGAGCAGCCCGGCGAGCGACGCGTGCGCGATCAGCTGGCCCGACTGGCGGGTGTGCTCTCCCGCGTTGATCGGTACGCGGAGCTGCTGACCGAGTACGTCACCGAGCAGGGCGCAGGCGACGACACCAACGAGATGCTCGAGGTGGTGCGCGAGGCGGCCGAGCTGTGGTCGGGATCGCTACGGCAGCCCGAGCGGGCAGTCCCACTGCTGCAGCGGATGCTGGCGGCGCAGCCCGACGACGACACCATCTTCCCGGCCCTCGAGTCCTCGCTGACCCAGGCGGAGATGTGGAAGGAGCTTGGGGAGTCGTACTGGCGCGAGGTCGATGGCGCCATGGAGGAGAGCCGACAGATCGAGGTCTTGCGCAAGCTGGCGACCTTGTCGCAGGAGATGCTCGAGGACCCGGCCGAGGCGGGACGGGCGTACCAGCGCATCCTCGAGATTCAGCCCGAGTACGATCTGGCTCGCAACCGTCTCGAGCAGATCTACGAGGAGATTCAAGCGTGGCCCGAGCTCATCGAGCTGCTGCGCGACCGCCTCGACCGCACCGACGACGCCGTCAACCGCAATGCGATCCACGCGCGGATTGCCGACGTTCAGGACCAGTTCATCGATGACCCCGACGCGGCCGTCGACACGCTCGAGGCCATGCTGGGCGAGCTCATCGACGACCCGGAGGCCGTGCTGCGGCTGGAGCGGATCGCGGAGATGCGCCGTGGCTTGCGTCCGCGGATCCTGGCCATGCTTCGGCCGATCTACGAGCGCCAGGGCAACGTGCGCCGCATCGTGGAGATCGACGAGTGGCAGCTGTCGCACTCCGACGACCCCGTCGTTCGCCACGAGCTGTACCGCGAGATGGCCGCGCTGTTGCTGCGGTCCAACGACACCCAAGAGGCTTCGTTCCGTACGTTGTGCCGTGCGCTGGGCGAGCCGGGCCCCGAGGACGCGCTGCAGGTGCTCGACGCCGAGGCCGAGCGGGTGGCCGATGCTCTGGGACTGCAGGTCCCGCTGGCGGATGCCCTGGTTTCGGCCGCGGGTGGCGAGCCCCTCGACAACGACCTCGACCGACGACTGGCGTTGTTGGTCTGGGCCGCGCGCATCCACCAGCAGACCCATGAGGCGGGCCGCGCTGCCCAGGTGCTTCGGAGTGCGCTGGAGCTGTCACCCGAGCACGAGCCTGCACTCGAGCGGCTCGACGGCGCGCTGCAGGAGCTGGGTGATCACGAGGCGCTGCGCGAGGTGCTGGCCACGCGCGCCCGCATCGCCCACGACGACGACGAGCGGGTGGGGTTGCTGCGCCGACTGGCGGTGTTGCTGGAGGACGTGCTGTCCCAAGACGGCGCGGCCGAGGTGACCTGGCGCGAACTTCTGGACATCGAGCCCAGCGATCGAGAGGCGCTGGGCCGGCTGGCCAATGCCTATCGGCAGCGGGGCTCGACCCACAAGCTCATCGAGATATTGCAGCGCCAGGTCGACTCGAGCGACGAGGACC
>JAHZJA010000381.1 GCA_022601155.1 Deltaproteobacteria bacterium
CCCGCCAGGGCCTCGAACCTCCGGTAGCTGGCCCGGGCCCAGCCCAGCACGCGGTCACGAGGAAACGCCTGGTACGGGTACCAAAATGCCGCGGCGACGTTGGACGTGGTGCGGGGCGGCAGCGCCCGGGCCCAGATCTCCACCTGGTGACCGGCTTCGGCGAGCAGCACCGCGCAGCTGAGTCCCGCCACGCCGCATCCGACCACGACGATCACGCCGCGAGCGTATCACCTCGGTCTCCTCCACGCCGCGTGGGCCCGGGGCGTGCGCAGCCGCGTCGTCGCCACGCCATGGGGCGTGGTCGTCGCCGTTTGGGGTATCCTTTGCCGCCGCCTTCTCATGAAGATCCTGCCCACGCGCCCGCTCCGTCTGCCCCGCTTGCGGACCTATGTTCCGCGCCCCGAAGACCCGAAGATCTTCTGGTTCAACTCGGAACGGGCCGACATCCTCGACGATGTCGTGCGCCGCATCATGGAGCGCTACGACGCCGAGGAATCGGTGGAGTTGGCGCTCAACGATGCGGCCTACCACGAGATTCGCCGGCTCGAGGCGAGCAAGTCCGAGGGGGCGCGCAAGAAGCTCGAGTACTGGCGGGGAATCCTTCGTCGTGTGGGGCGGATGTCGATCGAGGGTAAGCACGAGACCCTTCGTGAGCTGGCCCAGTCGATGGCCAAGGATGTCGCGGGTAACTTCGACCCGCGCGTCTATCACTTCGCCAGTCGTTTCGTGCCGGGCGTGCTCACGGCGGCGATGAATCCGTCGAGCATCGTCAGCAACGTGCTGCGTGGTGGCGGGCGGATGGACGACCTGGTGACCGCCGAGGGTCCGCTCGACAAGATCCGCCACATCTCCAAGCGCGGCACCGTGGTGCTGGTGCCGACCCACTCGTCCAACCTCGACTCCATCGCCATCGCATGGGCGCTGTTTCGCGAGGGGCTGTCACCGGTGGTGTACGGGGCGGGCAAGAACCTGTTCACCAACCCGATCATCTCGTTCTTCATGCACAACCTCGGGGCCTACCGGGTCGATCGTCGCGTACGCGCGATGCTCTACAAGGAGATCCTCAAGGCCTACTCGTGCGTCGCGATCGAGCGCGGCTACCACTCCCTGTTCTTCCCGGGGGGCACGCGCAGCCGCTCGGGCGCGATCGAGAGCCGCCTCAAGCTGGGACTGGCGGGCACGGGAGTGGAGGCCGCGGCCCGCAACTACGCGCGGGGTATCGACCGTCCGGTGTACTTCGTACCGGCCACGATCAACTACGCCCTGGTGCTGGAGGCCGAGACCCTCATCGAGGACTACCTCAAGGAGGAGGGCCGGGCCCGCTACATCATCGAGGACGACGAGTTCTCCCGCATCGAGCGCTGGATCTCGTTCTTCAACAAGTTCCGTGGTCTCGACAGTGTGTGCGTGATCCGGTTCGGCGAGCCCCTCGATCCATTCGGCAACGAGGTGGACGAGCAGGGCCGATCCAAGGCCCCGGACGGGCGGATCATCGATGCGGACAGCTATGTCTCGCGGCGGGGCACGGTGTCGGTCGACTCTCGTCGGGATGCCGCCTACACCCGGGCGCTGGGCAAGGTGCTGGCGGCGGCCTATCAGCGCGAGACGGTCATCATGGCCACCCAGCTGGTGGCCCACGTGGTGTTTCGCCGCCTGGTACGGGCAACCCCAGGCCTCGACCTGTTCGCCCGACTACGGCACCGCGGCTCGATCGCCATCCCCTCCGACGAGCTGGTCGAGGAGATCGGCCAGACTCGCGATCGACTCGTCGCCCTGGAGGAGCAGGGCCGCGTGCACGTGAGCAACTTCGTGCGCCGCCAGCCGCCGCAGAACATCCTCGACGGTGTGCTCACCACGTGGTCCGGCTACCACTCCGCGCGGCCCATCGTCCGCATGCACAACGGCTCGCTCATCGCCGAAGACCCGAACCTTCTGCTGTTCTATCAAAACCGAGTGCGAAACTTCGCCCCCGACATCGCGGGTGACCAAGAGGCCGACCAGATCGCGGCCCGGGAGATCGCAGGAATGGGGCGAGACGCATGAGCCTGCCGATTGCGGTGGTGGGAGGCGGAAGCTTTGGCCAGGGCCTGGCCAAGGCGGCGGCATCTGGAGGTCGACAGGTGGTGCTGTGGAGTCGGCACCCCGACCGAATCGAGGGCGGCGATGCGATCACCGCGACCGATGCGTGGTCCGACATCGCGGCGGCGGAGCTGGTGTTCTTCGCGGTGCCCTCGGCCTACGTGGCCGGGGTCGCCGACGAGCTGGGGCGTCACCTCGATGGCTCGCATCTGCTGGTGCACGTCAGCCGTGGCCTGGTGGGTGACGAGCTGGCGACCGTGAGCGAGGTGCTCGGCACACGAACTCCGTGTCGGCGCGTGGGGGCGCTGGCGGGGCCGTTGGTGGCGCGCAACCTGGCCAGCGGGGAGCCGGGCGGTGCGATCATCGGCTCGCCGTTCCCCGAGGTCGTCGACGCCGTCTCGGAAGCCATCGGAGGTCCGCGATTGCGGGTCTATGGCACCGACGACGTCATTGGAGTCGAGATCGCCTCGGCGTTGGTGGGGCTCGTCGCGCTGGCCGTGGGCTACGCGGCCCGGCTGGGCATGGGGCCGGGTGCGCTGGCGGTGCTCGCGACCCGAGGCCTGGCCGAGGCCACGAGGGTTGGCGAGGCACGGCGTGGGCAGTCGCGCACGTTTGCCGGGCTGGCGGGTGCGGGCGACCTCATCGCCGCGGTCGCGGGTGACGGACGCCCCGAGATCGAGTTCGGCAAGGCGCTGGCCGAGGGGGCCACCATCTCCGAGGCGGTGCACCGAACCGGTGCCTATATCGAGGGCACCGCACTGGCCAGCCATGTGGTGGCGTTTGGTGCACGACATCGGATCCAGGTGCCGCTCGCCGACGGCATCGCGCACCTGATGCGGGGCGAGATCACGGCCGAGCAGCTCACCGAGCGACTGATGGCCCGGCCCGCGCGGCGCGAGTAGTCGGCCTCACCGCCGCTGTGCCCGCCCCGCCCGCGATCGCCAGGTCGCGCGGCGTGGCGCGTCATTGGTGTCGTGTCGACGCGACGATGAGCTGCCGGTACGCCGAGGGCGGTACGTCCAGGTGGCGGCCGAAGATCCGTGACAGGTGCGCCTGATCGGAGATCCCGGTGCAGAACGCGATCTCGATGAGCCCCAGGCGGGCATCAGCTCGAAGGGGTCACGGTGCGGCTTTGAACGATCACTCCAATCGAAGGGAGGCATACCCCGGGGCGGTTGGCGCCGGGTCATCGCGGCGGCCGGGTGACGCCGTAGTCGCGCTGCGGCTGGCCCGGGCCTTCAGCTGCAATTGGGCGCGCGGTCGGTTCGCCGACGGCGGCCGGGCGCAGTGTCGATGACCTCGCATCCTCAGCGGTTGGAAACATCGCTTGCGGATATGGTCAGCATGACTTACTAAATTAGAATATGGTAAGTCATCCTGACGATGGACGAGGCCGAACTGCTGCGTTTCCGACGGCAGCACCTGGGACGGTTGCTCGCAGAGGTGCAGCGGGACTTTTCGATCCGGGTCAAGGCCAAGCTCGCCCAGCGCCGCCATCCGGGGATCAAGCCTGCCCATACCCAGGTGTTCGCTTCGCTGCCCCTGGCGGGAGCTCGGCTCACGCAGATCGCCCAGCGAGCGGGGATCACCAAGCAATCGATGGGCGCCCTGGTGTCGGAGCTGGAGGACCTGGGCTACCTGACGCGGGCGCCGGATCCCGAGGACGGCCGTGCGACCCAGGTTCGATTCACACGCAAGGGTCGTCGGATGCTCCACGATGCCGTGGCCGCCACGGCGGAGGCGGAGGCCGAGTACGCAAGCCGGATTGGGGCCCGTCGAGTGGACGAGCT
Organism: Deltaproteobacteria bacterium; assembly: GCA_022601155.1. Classification (GTDB taxonomy): domain Bacteria; phylum Myxococcota_A; class Polyangia; order Nannocystales; family Nannocystaceae; genus Paraliomyxa. The sequence goes on from JAHZJA010000381.1 coordinate 3,870, forward strand.
GCGCCGCTCGCTGGCAGAGATCGTCGACGCACTGCACATCGACATTCCGGCTTGAGCACGGTGGTGCCCGACGGGGTGGAGTGTGCTCCCCCTGCGCCCGCTACGGTGGCGGTAGCGGGTGGGCTACAGAGCCCCTCGTTTGCACCCGCGGTGCTGGTCCGCAACCGCGCACTGCTGTTCGTCTCGGGACAGGTGGCGCTGTCGTCTACGGGTGAAGTGCTCGGGTCGAACCTCGCGATTCAGTCGGAGCAGGCGTTCGTCTCGCTGATCCGGGTGCTCACAGCCGCGCAAGCGGGCCTGCGCGATGTCGTGCAGCTGAGGGTGTACGTGGTCGACCTGACCGTCGAGCGGCGCAACACGTTCCTCGCCGTCCAGCATCGACACTTGGGCGGGCATCGCCCCGCCCATACCCTGGTCGGCGTCGTCGCGCTGGCCCGGCCCGGCCTGGTCGTGGAACTCGAGGCGATCGCGGCCGTCCCCCCCGCCTCGCAGCCCCCCGCGTGGCCGTGAGCACGACCCGCGCGCGGCCCCGCTCGGCGCCGGTCGTGAGTGCGCGCCGAGGGTGGCGACGCCGTGCCCGCAGGGGTAGTCGTGCGATGCTCCGACCACGCATGCGGTACGCCTGGCTCCTCGTTGTCGGCTCTACTTTGCTGTCGACCTCCGCGCAGGCGCTGCCCCGGTGGGAGTCCCGCGGAGTGGTCGCGCCGGGTCGGCAGTTTGCGGCCCTCGCGGAGGACGACCGCGTCCACATCATCTCGGAGCGCTACGTTCAGATCGACGTCGACGGTGCGTCGTTGGTCGACGAAGC
>JAHZJA010000382.1 GCA_022601155.1 Deltaproteobacteria bacterium
CGGCGGTTGTTGGTCGTGCGCGGTCATCGTTGTGGGTTCGAGGGTTCGAGGGTCAAGGGGTTAAGAGAGGCGATCGCCTGTGAGTCATTCGGGCGCATCCTGCGAGCCCACGCTGGTCCTGGCGCATCGAAATCCAACGCGGCCGTCGTGGCTCGATGGAGAGACGGCGTCGCGGTCGTCCGCGCGGAAGAAGCTCGGGAAGCTGACGAACCACGAGCCCCCGCGAACGACGCGATTCTCATCACTCCCCGAGGACGTCCACTCCCACACGTTTCCCGCCATGTCCTTCACTCCATCCCGACTGTTTCCCTTCGGCTTGCTGCCCACCGGCCACGTCCTGTCCTTCCCACATCCATTTCCGCCCTCGTCCATGACGACGCGCTCGCATGTCGGCGCTTCCTCACCCCACGGGTAGGTCCGTCCCTCGTCCCGCCCCCGAGCCGCCCATTCCCACTCCGATTGATTCGGCAGTCGCTTTCCGGCCCACGTGCAAAATGCTTTGGCCTGTGTCCAGTCTACGCAGTTCATTGGATGCCGCCCACGCCCTTCGTGATTCCGATTGCAGCTACCATCCCCAGAATACTCCCCTCCCAACCCGGACTCCTTCCCCGCTTCCGTGCAGTGTCCCGCCTTCAAGCAAGCCTCGTAACTACTCACCTGCACCTCCGTCACATCCAGACACAGCGGCTGGATGGTGTGCCCGTCGAACTCTCCACCATCGACGAACGCCATACCCGAAGGGCACTGCCGCTGGTTCCCAACGAGATCAAGGCCGGCGGCCCCCTCCTGGACGACCGTCGCCCCCGGCCAAACGTCTACCAACGGTTTCGCTCCGGCGAAGTCCAGATTGGGGAGAACATCCTTCGGCACGCGCACCACCTGCCATGGGGCAGCGACGTCGTCGACAACGAGTTTCCCGACGACTACCAGACCTTCCCCGCCCGAGAAGCGACCGTCTGCACCATGCTCACGTATCCACCCCAAGACATCCGCCGTTCCGCCGAACACCGCCAGATCCACCGAGCCCGAACGCAGCAGCGCCTCCGCGATCGCCCGGGCCCCCGGACCCACCACCGCCACACGACTCGGCTCGTGCCACCCCAACGACCGCCACGGCCGCTCTCCTCTCGCATCGCACATCAAGTACGACAGCCCATCCACGGTCCTCTCGCACGGCACTTCCTCCAGCGCCCACGACACCTGTGCCACCGACGGCATCCCCCACCGTCTACCCGGCCCCCACTCGATCTCCGCCCACGAGTAACGGCTAGTGGGACCACAATGAACGGAAAACCCGCGCCAGTCCGAAGCAACATCGCACTCCACCGAGGACCCAGCCGGAGCCTCGCCCACGAGTTCGACCGTGGGCCGACCGGTCTCGCGCACGGCGGTCACCAGGGCCCCCGCCATGCAGCCCACCAGTAGCGTCAGCCCCAAGGCACGACGCCCGCCCAAGACGACACGGTCTTGCGTCCCCTCGACCGACAACCCCATCCGGGCAAGGCTGAGCTGGGCGCGTTGCTCGAGGTCGCCGTAGCGCCATGGCAGCCGTATCGATGATGCCGGACCATCCACGTCGGTGTGACGAGAGACCAGCTCGGTGACCGCGTCGCGCAGCGATTCGACCTGCCACCAGCGGTACAGGGTGTCGGCGGCCTTCTCCGGCTCGCGCCACAACCCAACGATCGCGCGTTCGATCTCCAGATTGGCCGTGGTGTCCGAGCGGTCCTCGCCTCGACTGGTAAGGGCCTCGTCGTAGGCGCATTGCCAGTAGTCCAGTGCCCGCGGCAAGAACCCCGTTGCGCCGGCGCCCTCACGAAATCCATCGAGGTATCCGTGGGCGTTTTCCAAGCGAGCAAACGTCTCCACCCGCACGGCGGTCGTCCAGTCGAGCCGAGACCGGCCCAGGCGGCCTCCCCGGAGCACCCGAGCGCGGAGCGTCTCGATGTCGAACGGGCTCGCCGCCAGTCCAAGCGCTCGCCGCAGCCGCTGCGCGTCGTTTTCGTCGATGCTACGCGGGGCGAGCATGCACGCCACCTCCCACCGCAGCAGATCCCGAGAGGTCAGGACATGACCTGCCCTCGGCGCGTCACCCACCAGATGAGCCGCTGCGTGCTCGGGCTGCACCCGGCGCAGGCCATATCGCCGAGCCAGCACCGCCAGCTCGCTGCGCTCGCCCGCGAAATCGACGACGGCCAGGCCTTCCCAGCGCCGGAGCATCTGCACCGTGCTTTGGGTCCGAGCCTGGTCGGGTGCCTCGCGAAGGCCCCGGGCCAGCGCCTCACCGTTGGTCAACACCACCACCCTCGGTGGCCGTCCGACATCCAGCAGCGATGACGCTACCAACGTGCGTGGGCCCATGTACAGCATCCTCGGTAGTCCATCGAACTGGGCGACCTGCACGGGGAGCCCGGCGTCCTCGAGAGCTTGCCGCAGCTCGGTCTCGAGTCGGTGCGCCAGCTTTGCGTGGGGACCCATCTCGGTGTCGCGCCAGATCCACACGCCCCGATACTCGTGCGCAGGATGGAAGTGCAGCGTGGGAATTCCCGTGGCGATGGTCGCGTCAATCGAACGCGCGACATCGATTTTGTCCGTGGGGCGTTGGGATGCCTTGCGGGTGATGCCCCAGACCAGTGCGTTTCGCTCGCCGTGATCCAGCAACACACGACGGAGCGGTGGACCCCGCGGCGGGGCTCTGCCCCAACGTGTTGGAGTAGGGGCGTGATCCGCCGCCGCTGGCAACAGCCCGCCTCTCGGCTTCGACCGCAGGAGCACGATGAAGGCCACCAATGCGAGGCTCGCGAGGCCAATGGGTACCCAGGGCACGCGCAGCGCCCCGGGCACCACGTCGATCGTGGCGACTGGAACGCGAACGTACACCTCGGTGAGATCGACCGTTGCAATCTCGCCATCGTCGGAAGCAGAGGAATCCCCACCACCGTCATCGCTCGAACCAGCGGCATCGCCCCCGCCCTCGCTGGCATCCATCGGGGCCCCGGTGGAGCC
>JAHZJA010000383.1 GCA_022601155.1 Deltaproteobacteria bacterium
CGATCGCGACCAGCTCGTGACGATAGAACGCGACGGCAACGACGGGCGAGATGCGAGGCACCGACTGCCCCGGTAACCAATGCGCGGTGGCCCCGAGCGAGAAGTGGTCGAGCACGCCCACGCCCACGCCCAGCCGATATAGATGCGGCCAGCCCCCAGAGGCATCGACCTGCAGCACACCGTGGTCGATGAAGTGCGGACCCGATCGGACCGGACGTTGGAGGTAGGTCGACAGTCGTCCGTTGCGCCGTGCCGTCGTCCGCGAGGACCGACGCGTCGTCGTGGCCTTGGAGTCCGCGGCGCCCTCGGTCTGGGCCGCGGTGGAAGCCGGGGGCGCCGTCGCAGTCACGGTCGCGCTCGCCTCCGGCGCCACGACGCTCGCGAGCCCGGCGAGAGCAATCGCCAACCCACGGCCCACGTGCGGACACGGGGGCTTGGCGGTCGCACGCATCGGGGGCGGTTTCACCACGGGGCCTCGATTCAACCGCAAAAGCGAACGAAGCCGCAAAACCGTGAGGAAAATCCACCACTTGTCGCCGATGCGAGCGGGCTGACGCCGCCAGCGCGGCACCGGTTGCACTACAGTCCGAGCACGTCGGACCGAGTCAATCGCCGACGCCCCATCACCGAAAATGCCGGGCCCGGTTGCGGCCCAGGATGGTTGGAGGAACGGATGCCCGCCAAAGCTCTCCCGCGAGACATCTTCATCGTCGCTGCCAAGCGCACGCCTTTCGGAACGTTCGGAGGCAAGCTCAGCAAGCACAGCGCCATCGATCTGGGTGTGATCGCAGCCAAGGCCGCGTTCGCAGCCGGCACGGTCGACCCCGAGACGGTCGACCACGTGGTGTTCGGCAACGTCGCCCAGACTTCGGCCGACGCGATCTATATGGCGCGCCACATCGGGCTCAAGGCCGGCGTGCCCATCCCCGTGCCCGCACTCACCGTCAACCGCCTTTGCGGCTCCGGCTTCCAGTCCGTGATCAATGGTGCCCAGGAGATCCTGCTGGGCGACGCCGAGATCGTGCTGACCGGCGGAACCGAGAGCATGACGCAGGCGCCGTACGCCGCTCGTGGCATTCGCTTCGGTACCAAGCTGGGCAAGAACCCCGAGCTCGAGGACACGCTGTGGTCTTCGCTGTACGACCCGCACGCGGGCTGTGCCATGGCGATCACCGCGGAGAACCTGGCCGAGCAGTTTGGCATCACCCGCGAGCAAGCCGATCAGTACGGTCATCGCAGCCAGCAAGCCTGGGCCGCCGCTCAGGAAGCGGGGCACTTCGCCGCCGAGCTGGCGCCGATCGAGCTCAGCAGCCGCAAGGGCCCCGAGATGTTCGACACCGACGAGCACCCGCGACCGAGCGCCACGATCGAGAAGATGGGCAAGCTGCCCACCGTCTTCAAGAAGGACGGCGTGGTCACGGCCGGCAACGCATCGGGTATCTGCGACGGCGCGGGTGCGGTGATCTTGGCCAGCGGTGACGCGGTCAAGAAGCACGGCCTCACCCCGCTCGCCCGGCTCGTGCAGTGGCACGTGGCCGGGGTGGAGCCGAAGATCATGGGCATCGGTCCCGTCCCCGCCATCAAGGGCGCGGTCGAGCGCGCTGGTGTGGCCCTGGCCGACGTCGATCTGGTCGAGATCAACGAGGCGTTCGCGCCCCAGTATCTGGCCTGCGAAAAGGAGCTGGGCCTCGATCGCGACAAGACCAATGTCAACGGGGGCGCGATCGCTCTGGGCCACCCGCTGGCCGCCACGGGCGCGCGAATCACCACGCACTTGGTGCACGAGCTGCGACGTCGCAGCGGTCGCTACGGGGTGGGCTCGGCCTGCATCGGCGGCGGTCAGGGCATCGCCCTGGTGCTCGAGTCGGTCTGAACGCGTCGGTCTGACCGACTCGGTCCGGCCGTGTCGGTCTGGCCGCGTCGGTCCAACGAGCAGGAGGTGCCATCGTGTCGGAGACGCCCGAAGAACTCATCTACGACTGGAACATCCGCAACCGCCGCGGGCCGCTCAGTCCGCTGCGGACCCGCAAGCTCAGCTTCTTCGACGAGACGCTGCGCGACGGAATCCAGTCACCTTCGGTACGCGACCCCGACATCGAGGCCAAGAAGCAGATCCTGCAGCTGACCGCGAGCCTGGGCATCGACTCGGTCGACCTGGGCTTGCCCGGCGCGGGCCCGCGGGCGGTGGCCGACGTCACCGCCCTCATCGAGTTCGCCGAGGAACGCCAGCTGGGCCTCGAGTACGCATGCGCGGCGCGGACCCACGCCAACGACATCAATGCCGTCGCCGACATCGCCGACAAGACGGGGCAGCCGATCACCGTCTACGCGTTCCTCGGCAGCAGCCCGATCCGGCTGTACGCCGAGAGCTGGGACGTCGACCTGCTCCTCGAGCGCACCGTCATGGCGGCCGAGCTTTGTCGCAAGCGCGGGTTGCCGATGACGTTCGTCACCGAGGACACCACCCGCACGCCGCCGCAGATCCTCGACAAGCTGTTTCGGGCGGCCGTCGACCACGGTGTGGTGCGGCTTTGCCTGTGCGACACCGTGGGCCACGCCGTGCCCGACGGGGTCACCGACCTCATCTCGTTCACGCGAATGCTGCTGGAGTCGATCGGGGCCAACGAGGTCGGCATCGACTGGCACGGCCACAACGACCGCGGGCTGGGTGTCCCCAACAACCTGCGTGCGATCCGGGCCGGGGCCGATCGCATCCACGGCACCGCGTTGGGCGTGGGCGAGCGCGTGGGCAATGCCGCCCTCGACCAGACGCTCATGAACCTCAAGCTCATGGGAGAGCTGGGCGACCACGACCTGACCAACCTGGTGCCGTGGTGCCGGCTGGTGGCCGAGGCGCTGGGCGTGGACATTCCCCACCAGTACCCACTGGTCGGCGACGATGCGTTCCGGACCGCGACCGGCGTGCATGCAGCCGCCGTGATCAAGGCGCTGAGCAAGGGCGACGACGACCTGGCCGACCGCGTCTACTCGGGGGTCCCCGCGGGATGGTTCGGCAAGCAACAGGCGATCGAGATCGGCTTCATGTCGGGGGAGTCCAACGTGGTCTACTGGCTCGAGTCGCGGAAGATCGAGCCCACCGAGGGCCTGGTCAAGCACCTGTTCGGCCTCGCCAAGCGCACCGACCACATCCTGACCGACGCGGAGATCCACTCCGCGATCGAGCAGTTCCGGGCCTGAGTCCCCGCTCGCGCGGCGGTCACCCGTCGTGCAACGCCTCCGCCTATCCCCCGACGCTCGTCCGAGCCTTGCTCCCACTCGCGCGGGCGGTCACCCGTCGTGCAACGTCGTCGCCTACCCGCCGAGGTCCGGGTGAGCCTCGCTCATTCGGCTGGCGGCGAGACAGAGCCAGCTCCATCGCGATGAACGTGCGCCCCTCGGCCCGACCAATCTCGTACACGTGCACCACGTTGGGATGGATGTGATCCTCGGCCTCGTAGACCACACCCATGCCGCCTGCGCCGAGCTGCCGACGCACGGTGTAGTGGCTGAGGTCGAAGGGCAGCGCGGGACCGGACTCGACGTCTGCGTCGGCCCCACGATCGGTCGACACCCGGTCGACGATGGGCGCGTCTTCCAACGCATGCGACACGATCGGGGACGTTCGTGTGGGCTCCGTCGTCATGACGTGCATCGGCCCGCGGGCCCCACCTCGGACGATCGGCCCGTGGCGCCGGATCATCATGAACCATCGAAGGCCGTCGAGCAGGCCACGACCGACACCATGGGATGGGTCTGAGTCCGGGTCCTGCGCGACGTCGAGCCCAGCTCGATACCGCGCAAAGTGCGATCCAAACCACGTTAAGTGCGTCTGCGCCCACTTGTACAAGGAAGCCCCACATAGGTGTCCGAGAACGACACAATACGGGCTCGAAATCGAAAATCGCGCAATCCAAATTGCAAGAAATTCAATTATTCTGGTTGACCCGCTCGGTTTCGACCGCGCAGCATGTAGGAGCTGTCGGGTAGGGGCACTCCCAGGGTCGTTGGGGCGACCGTGGATTCGCCGAGACTCCTTCGCCGGTCAGCAAGGGGAGACGGGGAATGGGTCAGGGAATCAGGGGAGCTTGGACAACCACGTTAACTGCATGGGTTTGTGTCGCGGCCTGCGACGCCGCGGATGACCCGATCGGGACATTGGTCGAACCGCCCGACGCTCTGTCGGGGATGGACACACTTGTCGACAATCGGGGGCCGGTCTCGCAGGTGGAGGGCTTCGATGTCGGCATCGCGATCGCGGGGGGCGATGTGGTGCTGTCGTGGAGCGCGGTGGGTGATGCGACCGACTACACCGTCTGGCACAGCACCCACGCCCACTTCGAACCGGGCGAGGACGGCTCGACTCTACTGTCGACGGTGACGACCACCGCGTTTGCCGACCCGGTGGCTGGGGATGGCAACCATGGCTACTACCGGGTCGTCGCGCATGACAGCACGGGCGACATGGTCTCGACCGCCGTGGGCAAGTACGCCCACGTCATCTACCCGGGCTACAACAAGATCGCCCAGCCACTCGACACGGGGGTGACCGATGGCCAGGCGTTCGCACTGAACCACGACCCCGGGTCTACGTTGTCGTCGCATCGATTCGACGGGCCGACGCAGAGCTACCTGTCGTGGTTTCCCGGCGGCGGCTCTTCGTTTAGCTACGGCCCGGGCGAGGTCCCGATCGTCAACGTGGGTTGGTCGGTGTGGGGCCTGGTCCACGAAGAGGTCGGACACGTCCCGGCCGAAGGCGGGCTTCAGGTACCGCTGGCAGCCGGGCTCAACATCGTGACCGTGCCGCTGGAGTATGGAGACACGATGGCCAGCGATTGGCTCGCCGCCGTGCCGGGTGCGTGGCGCATTGGCCGTTGGGATGCGCAAGGTCAGTACGGCCAGTGGCACGACGGCCTGTCGATCGATTTCAGCGTCGAGGGGGGTCGACACCTATACGTCGACACCACCGTGCCCTCGATGTGGCCGCCAACGCTGATCACCGAGCCCGATCCGGAGCCGGAGCCCGAGCCCGAGCCGCCGATCGAGTACGACGCCGACACCAACCCGCTGCCATTGATGGGTGAGGCCCTGCTGGTGGCCAGCGGCTTCGACTTTGCCGAGGCGCCGCTGTGGCTCGCAGACGAAGGCGCGCTGCTGCTGTCGGACATCGAGGGTGACTCGATCCACCGCTACGAGCCCGACGTGGGTACGACGATGCTGCGCGGCCCCACAGGCACCTTCTCCAACGGGCGCGCGCTCGATCCCGCAGGATTGGTGGTGGAGTGCCAGCACGGGCCGCAGCACGTGGTGCGCATCGAGACAGACGGCTCCGAGACGGTCCTCGCCAGCCACTGGCAGGGCATGCCGCTCAACTCGCCCAACGACGTGATCGTCGGCGACGACGGCACCGTGTACTTCGTCGATCCCACCATCGGCAGCTGGCCGCAGTACGGCGGGGTGCAGCACCAGCCCTTGGGGTTCTCGGGCCTGTACCGCATCGACCCCACCGGGCAGCTGCACCTCGAGGACGACACGCTGTCGGAGCCGACCGGCATCGCGCTGTCACCCGATGGCAGCACGCTGTACGTGGGTGACTACGGCACGGGCCAGCTGCACCACTACCCGGTGGAGGCCGACGGAAGCGTGGGCACGGGCGCCATGCTCAGCACCGCGGCCCAGGGTGCCGACGGGATGTGCCTGGACGTGATGGGCAACATCTACCAGAGCGGAGAGTTCGGTCTGCGCGTGTTTCGACCCGATGGCACGCTGTGGGGGACGTACGTGCTGCCGCAGCTGCCCTCGGCCAACTGCGCTTTCGGTGGGCCAGACCTGACCACGCTGTACGTCACCGCCGACAGCAGCCTGTTCGCGATCGACGTCACGATCCCCGGCGCGCCCTAGGAGTCAGGGAGACCGAGGCGCGGCCCTTCGCGAGCAATCGCGGGGGGCCCGTCGCGCCCACTCGACGCTGGACGATGCGCCGCCTCGCGCATCGTCACGACCAACGCTTTGGTCGCCCGTGATCAGGCCTGGCGCAGCAGGTGCACCGCGAACAGCGAGTTGGGATCGGTCCACACCTGCTGGGGCGCGAACCCGGCCTTGGCCGCCAGGCGGTGGAATCCCTCCACCGCGTACTTGTGGGAGAACTCGGTCCGGATGGTCTCCCCTGCCGACAGCCAGAACGACTGGCCGGCCACGGTCACCTCTTGAGCGTGGCGACTGAGCAGCAGCATCTCGATCCGACCCAGCTCCTCGTCGTAGATGGCTTCGTGGCGGAACCCATCGAGGTCGAAGTTGGCCGACAGCTCGCGGTTGATGCGACGCAGCAGGTTGAGATTGAACGCCGCCGTGACCCCTTGCGCGTCGTTGTAGGCGGCCTCGAGCATGGCCGGGTCCTTGCGCAGATCGGTGCCGATCAGCAGCCCTCCGCCGGGACCGACCTGCTCGGCCATCTGCTGCAGCAACCGGGTCGCGTTCGAGGGCAGAAAGTTGCCGATGGTGGAGCCGGGGAAGTACACCACCCGGCTTTGGACGGTGGCGGCCGGGGTGGGAATCTCGAACGGCGTGGTGAAGTCGGCGCAGACGGGCAGGACCTCCACCTCGGGGAACCGAGCCGCGAGCTCATCGGCGGAGCGCAGCAGGTGCTCGCGCGAGATGTCGACGAGCACGCAGCCGGCCGGCTGCTCGAGCTGCTCGAGGAGCCGACGGGTCTTGACGCTGCTGCCGCTGCCGTACTCGATCACCAGCGCCCCGGGGCCCGCGGCCGTAGCCATGGCCGCGGCGTGCTGCTCCATGATCGCCAGCTCGGTCCGCGTGGGGTAGTACTCGGGGAGCTCGCAGATCTTGTCGAACAGCGCCGAATCACGCTCATCGTACAGGTACTGCGTGGGCAGCTCCTTCTGGGGCGAGCGCGACAGAGCCTCGACGACGTCGCGCGCCATCTGCTCGACGGCGGGTTCCAGGTCGAGCAGCTCGAGTGAGGTCGTGGGGGCGGTGAGGGTTTCCGCTGCGGTCATGGGTCGGTCGCCAAACGAAGACCCGAGAACTGCCAACGTGCTTCGGGCGGGAAGAAGTTGCGGTACGTCGCCCGCATGTGTGAAGCCGGAGTGGCACACGAGCCGCCCCGCAACACCAGCTGGTTGCACATGAACTTGCCGTTGTACTCGGCCAGCGATCCGTCGAGCGGACGAAAGCCGGGGTACGGGGCGTAGGCGCTGGAGGTCCACTCCCACACGTCGCCGAATGCTTGGTGCGGCCCAGGGCGGGAGCCGTCTTGTAGCGGGGCAGGGTGAAACGCGCCCTGCTCGACGAAGTTGCCGCGCACGGGGCGAGGGCCGCACACCAGCTCCCACTCCGCCTCGGTGGGCAGTCGACTGCCGTGCCAGCGCGCGAACGCGTCGGCCTCGTACAGGCTCAGGTGGCACACCGGCTCGGCGTCGACCACCGGGCGCACGCCAGCGAGCGTGAACTGTTGCCACGGCTGACCCGGCTCGGCCCGCTCCCAGTACAGCGGCGCCTGCCAGCCGTGTTGCTGCACCACCTGCCAGCCCGCCGACAGCCACAGCTCGGGGCGGCGGTAGCCGTCGTCGGCCATGAACGCCAGGTAGTCACCGCAGGTGACCGGTCGCGACGCCAGGCGAAACGGACGCAGGTACACCGCGTGACGCGGGAACTCGTTGTCGAACCCAAAGTCTCCGCCGCGATGACCCAGCTCGATCAAGCCGCCGGGGTGCTCGTGCCACGACATCGGAGGCACACCGCCTCCTGCCGCGACCGCCGAGTCCTCGCGATAGACCGGGCGCATCGGGTTGACCGAGAAGCCATGCTTGAGATCGGTGAGAATGAGCTCTTGGTGTTGCTGCTCGTGGTGCAACCCCACCTCGATCACGGCCGCGAGCTCGGCGTCGATGTTGCCGCGCTCGAGCAACACCTGCATTTCGTGGTCGATATGGTCACGGTACCGTTGCACGTGCTCCACGGTGGGGCGCGTGAGCAAACCGCGTTGCGGCCGTGGGTGCATGCGACCCACGGTCTCGTAGTACGAGTTGAACAAGAACCCGAAGCGCGGGTGAAACGGCGTGTAGCCAGCAACGACGCGGGCCAAGACGAAGGTCTCGAAGAACCAGGTCGTATGCGCCAGATGCCACTTGGCAGGGCTGGCGTCGGGCATGGATTGAAGGCCGTAATCCTCGACCTCCAAAGGTGCCGTCAGAGCCCGTGTAGCGGCGCGTACGGCCGGATAGCGCTGAACCAGGTCGGCGGCCGGCGTCCACAGATCGCCGGGCGAGGCGTGGGCCGCTGCATCGAGCGAAGCTGACATGACGTTACGAACGGGAGCACTGCGGTGTTGCTGTAGGGCAACGGTGTTGCTGCTGGTAGAGCAACCGTAGTGCTCCGGGGTGGGTCCGGAAGTGGTCGCAGCATTGTTGACCGATCTTCCTTTGTCAAGGACGCCACCGCGAGCGGGCAACGTCACGCGACCCGATGTTGGACGTCGTCCGTCCCATCGACGTTACGTCACCTCGGTTCGCGCGCAGTGTTCTCGCCGAGTGCGCGGTGGGGTTTCTACGACAGCGCGAGCATGCGATCGATGGGCGCACGTGCGGCTTGCCGCAGCGCCGCGGGCATCTCGAGCGTGGGGCTCATGTCACGAAGACACACGTAGAGCTTCTCCAGTGTGTTCAACCGCATGTACGGGCACTCGTTGCACGCACATGAGTTGTTCGGCGGCGCGGGGATGTAGGTCTTGTGCGGCGCGGCTTTGACCATCTGCGTGATGATCCCCGGCTCGGTCGCCACGATGAACTCTTGGTGCTCGCTGTCCACGGCGTAGCGCAGCAGCTTGGTCGTCGACCCGATGAACTCCGCCATCTCGAGGATGGGCTCCTCGCACTCGGGATGGGCGATGAGCTTTGCGTTGGGGTGACGCGTCTGCAGCCCGACCAGTTTGCGGTGGCTGAAGGTCTCGTGAACGATGCAGCTGCCCTGCCACAAGACCATCTCGCGACCGGTCTTCTTGGCGAGGTAGCGGCCGAGATTCTGATCGGGCGCGAACAGGATCTGGGTGTCCTCCGGAATCGAGCGGATGACCGCCTCGGCGTTGGACGAGGTGCAGATGATGTCGCTCGCCGCCTTCACCTCGGCCGTGCAGTTGATGTAGCTGACCGCCACCGCACCGGGGTACCGATCACGCCACGCCCGGAAGCGATCGCCCGGACACCCGCTGGCCAGCGAACAGCCGGCGTCGAGATCGGGGAGCAACACCGTGCGATCGGGGTTGAGGATCTTGGCCGTCTCGGCCATGAAGTGCACCCCGCAGAACACGATGACGTCGGCCTCGGTGTCGCGTGCGGCCTGAGCCAGCGCCAGCGAGTCTCCGAGGAAATCGGCCAACTCTTGGATCTCCGACTCCTGGTAGTAGTGAGCCAAGATGACGGCGTTGCGCTCCACCTTGAGGCGCACGATCTCGTCTTCGAGGTCCAGACCCGGGTCGACGTGGGGCTGCTCCATGTGCTCGCCAATCTGGCACCCCGCGGTAGGGCACGCAATGGTGGCCCCTGTTCGTGAGATCGAGATCCATCACGACCCATCGGCGTCCCGGGCTCGAGCCCAGGACGTCTGCAGGTCTAGATAGCGCTGGCGCGGCTCACACGTGAGCACGTTGATCCCGTGCGTCCGGCAGATCCATACGTGTCCTGCCAGGCCCAGCAGCGGGTGCCCGACGATGAAGACCAAGGCCCATGGTCCCACCCACAGGTCCAACGCGGCGCTGACGCCCAGGTAGAACACCGTCTTGCCGAGCAGCTTCCATTGGGGGCGCACCATCCGGCCCCACCAAGCCAACCCCGCCACGTGCAGGGTCAACGCCACCAACAGCGCCGTGCTCATGCCCCACCGTCGCACGACCACGGCGGTGATCTGACCATGCAGAGTACGACCGCGTCACCGAGCTATCGCACCGAGCCCGGCCGATACCATTCGAACACGTTGGCGCGGGCGAACGCATTGATGGCCAGGCTCACCGACGGATCGACCGCGCGCACGTCGTGCCACCACCCCACGGGGATGAACAGGGCCTCGCCCGCCTCCAGCGTCATCGCGATGGTCTGTGCGCCCGCCTGCTCGGCCTGCTCCACGGTTCGCTGGTTGTAGACACCGTCGGCCGTCTCGAGCAGGTTCAGATCCCAAGGCGGCGCCAACACGATCCGCTTGCGACCATGGATCTGGCACAACAAGATGTTCGACGTGTCGTGGTGCAGCGGGGTGACGGTGCCCCCCGGCCCCAGCCACAGCGCCGACCCGGTCGCAAGCCGCGACTTGGCGAACCAACCGTCGGGCAGCACCACGTCGTCCCACAGCGATCGCATCTGGGGTCGTGCCGTGTTGCGATTGTTGGCGATGAGATACAGGTCGTTGCCCTCGTCGACCTCGGCCATGCGATCGACGTACTCGGCCAGCGTCATCGTCACGCGGTACTTCTGCCAGTTGGCATCGGGCCGCGGGTCACCCTCGCGTCCCTGGCAGGCCTCGATCGGCACATCGCCGTAGCGCTCCCGCAGCAGCTGCGGGGTCCACTTCGCGTGCCACCGAGGCACCACGTCGGTGAAGATGGCGGGACGCGACGCCTCCCAGTATCGCGCGAAGAACTCGGCTGCACCCGGGGCAGGGCCGCGCTCGACGACCAACGGCGTGCTCTCGATCTCGCCGCACAGCCGAGCCACCAGCCCCCGGCGTCGAGATCGGCGCTGGTGCTCGCGCGCCACCCCGAGACCGGCCGAGGTGGACACGGCGGTCACCGTTGCCGTCGCCAGAGACTCGGACACCCCCGCGTCGATCAGCCCCTGCACCAAGTCGTCGGTCGTCGTGCCGCGCAGCAGGTTGACCGCCACCCATCGCTGCCACGCAGGCGAGACCACGGACGACGGTCGTCGCCCGCGCTTGCGCGCGCGAACCAGCGAGCGACCCACGGGTCCTACAGATCCCGGCTGGGTTCGTCCCGCTCACCGCCGTCGCCAGGCGGTGGCATCGGAGGAGGTGGGCCATCGCTCGACGACCCCTCGCCGTCGCTGCTGCTGCCGCTTCCGCTGCTGGCACCCGTGCCCGTCGAGCCGCCTCCGGTACCCGTCGAGTCGGCCCCGGTCGAGCCCGTGGTCTGTTCGCCCGTGGAGGTGGGCGGGACCATCGGCGGTATCCCGGTGCCGGTGGGCGGGACCATCGGCGTCTGGTCGGTGGTGGGGGCCGGCATCGGGCCCACATCGGTCACCGACGAGCTGTCATTGCCCGTGGTGCCCTCGGCGGAGCTGTCGTCGTCGCTGCAGGCAGGACCCGACAGCGACAAGAGCAATGCGCCCACCGCCGGGCGAACCAGCGCTGGACCCAGTGGGGGCGGCGTTGGACGTACTTTATTGGAAGCCATGCGTTCACTTTGAACGGCGCCAAGGGCCAGTGTCAAACCGTACGGCCTCCACGAGCAAGCCCCGGCCCTCGGCGAAGATTCGCTCGAAGGACGGGGCTCGTCGCTTGACCGCAGAACCTAGGTCCACCCGCAGGGCGGCACGTGGCTCACGGTCGCGCCGTCGTCATTTCTTGATTCCGACGACGTTGACCTTGAGCGGCACCTGGATGTCCATGCTGAACCGGACGAAGACCTCGAAGGTGCCCGTCTCGCGCAGCGGCTCATCGAGCTTGACCAAGCGACGGTCGATCTCGATGTTCTGCATGGCCAGCGCGTCGACGATGTCGCGGCTGGTGACCGAACCGAACAGCTTGTTGTCCTTGCCAGCCTTGCGGGCGATGGACACCGAGGTGTTGGCGAGGCCATCGGCGACCTTGCGTTGGTCCGCACGAATCCGAGACTGCTCGGCCTCGATCGCACGTCGGTGGTGCTCGTGTTGCGCCACATTGCCCCGGGTGGCCAACAAGGCCATGCCACGAGGAATGAGGAAGTTCCGGCCGTAACCCGGCTTGACGGCAACGATCTCGCCGGCACGGCCGAGGTTGTCGACGTCTTGCTTGAGGATGACTTGCATCATGTCGCGACCTGTTTCCTTTTCCCTAGACCGAGGTGTAGGGCAGCAAGGAGAGCATACGAGCGCGTTTGATCGCCTTGGTGAGCTGCCGCTGCTGACGTGCAGAGAGCCCGGAGATCCGCGCCGGCACGATCTTGCCGCGGTCGGAGAGGAAGTTCTTCAGAAGCTGGGGGTTCTTGTAGTCCAGCACCAGGTCTTTGTCGGTAACCATGGCGAACCGCTTGCGACGGCTGCTGCCACGATCTCCTCGATCGCCCCGGTCTCCACGATCACCCCGATCTCGATCTCGATCGTCGTGCATTACTCTGCCTCCTCAGCCGCGGCTGCTTCGCCGCCCTCAGCATCCAACGCG
>JAHZJA010000384.1 GCA_022601155.1 Deltaproteobacteria bacterium
CTCACCACCGACGCGGCGGCCGAGGCAGGACTCGGCGCGGTGCGGCTGCTCGAGGAGCCTCAAGCCGCGTTCTACGATTTCGTCGGCGCGCAGTCCGACGCCGACGCACTCACCGATACGCGCCTGGTGCTGGTGGTCGACGTGGGCGGCGGCACGACGGACCTCACCCTGCTGCGCGTGACCCCCCCTGAAGATCCGCAGGCCGGGCGACCTCGGATCGAGCGCATCGCGGTTGGCGGACACCTGATGCTGGGGGGCGACAACATGGATGCCGCCCTGGCGTTGCACGCGTTGGAGCACGCCCGAATGCCCCGCCCCACCGATGCAACGGTGTGGTCGGCGTTGGTGCAGTCGGCACGGCAGACCAAGGAGCGCCTGCTCGGCGCCGATGCCCCGGAGCAGGCGGTAATCTCCTATGTCGGCCGTGGTAGCCGACTCATCGGTGGGACTCGCAGCATCACCGTGGAGCGCGAGGCCGTGAACCGGGTGTTGCTCGACGGGTTCTTGCCCCACACCGGGCCCGCCGAGGTTGCGCAGCGAACCGCGCGGGCCGGGCTGACGACGCTGGGGCTTCCCTACGCGACCGATGCCTCGATCGGGCGCCATATCTGTGCATTCTTGCGGCGACACGCCGACGCGGCGGCCGAGGCCGGGGCCCAGGTGATCGACGGGCTTCCGCGGCCCGACCGCGTACTGCTCAACGGCGGGGTGTTCAACGCGCCCGCGATGATCGAGCGGCTCGGCGAGGTGTTGGCGGGGTGGTACGGCAAACCCGTCGCCCAGCTACGCCACACCTCTCTCGACACCGCGGTGGCCCACGGTGCCGTTCGTTCGGCGCTCGCCCGACGCGGCGTGGGCGAGGTGATCGGCGGCGGCACGGCCCGGGCCTACTACGTGCAGGTGGCCGGTGCCGATGCGCGTCCCCAGGCGCTGTGCGTGGCACCCCGAGGGATGGAGGATGGCGCCAGCCTCACCGTGCCCGACCGGGTGTTCGAGCTGGTGCTCGACCAACGCGTCACCTTTGCGCTGCATGCCTTCACCGGTGATCGCGTCGACCCTCCCGGCGCCCTGGTCGAGCTGACGGGCGATGACACCGAAGACCTCGAGCCCCTGCCCCCCTTGGAGACCGTGCTCCGGGATCGAGGCGGGCGTACGGCGGACGGTCGGACCGTGCCCGTGACGCTGTCGGCGAGCATGACCCAAGACGGCGCGCTCGAGCTGTACGCGGTGACGGTGGAGCTCCCGCCCCGTCGGTGGAAGCTGGAGTTCGTGCTGCGCCACGCTGCAGCGCCGCCCGCCGAGCCTGCACCCGCGGCGCCCCCTGTCGAGCCTCCAGATCCGGGGACGCCGCGCGCGTGCACATTGATCTCGGAGACCTTCACCGATCACGACCCCACGCGGGCCAAGTCGCTGCGGCGCGACCTCGAGAAGATCTTGGGACCGCGCAGTCAGTGGTCGGTCGCCACCTGCCGCGCCCTTGCCGACGCCTGCCTCGAGCGATCGTCGGCGCACAGCACCACGGCGCTGCACGAGCTCCACTGGCTGCGACTGACGGGATGGTGTCTGCGCCCCGGCTTTGGTGCCCCCGGCGACGAAGACCGTCTCGAGACCCTGTGGGGCCTGCGTGACGAGCCACTGAAAATTCCCACCAAGAACAGCTGGGCCGAGTACTGGATTACGTGGCGACGGGTGGCGATGGGACTGTCGGCCGACCGCCAGCGCGCCGTGTTCGAGGACGTTCGACCGTGGCTGTGGCGCGAAGGCAAGCCGCCCCCAGGCCCCCACCGCCACGGCCCCGTGGAGATGATGCAGCTGTTGGCCACGCTGGAGCGGCTGCCCCCCGACGACAAGCGCGAGGTCGGAGAGCTGCTGCTGCAGCGATCGAAGAAGCTCGGGTCCTACTGGCCGCTGGGGCGGGTCGGAGCGCGAGCGCCTCTGCGGGGGACCGCCGCGGAAGTCGTGCCCCCCGCGGTCGCCGAGGCCTGGCTCGATCAGCTGCTCGCGCTGGACTGGAACCAGGCCGAGGGTGCCTCGTTCGCGGCCGCGTCCATCGCAGCGTTCACCACCGACGAAGCCCGGGATGTGAGCGCGGCGATGCGCCGCACGGTGGCCGATCGCCTCGCCAAGGCCAAGGCTCCCGCCGGTTGGATCGACATGGTCACCCGCCCCACCGGGCTGTCGGAGGCCGACCTCAAGCGGGCCCTCGGCGACAGCCTGCCCGTGGGGCTGCGACTGACGTAGGTGCTCGAGGCGTCGTCACGGCCGCGCCGCGCCGCGCGTCATCGTTTCCAGCGAACACTGCCGCGAAACCCCGCCACAGTGGCCGCATCGGTGTTGGCCGCGATGAACATGTAGAGCACCGAGTTGCGCACCGCCACCTCGACCTGTGCGTCGGCGTAGACCAGTCGTCTCGAGGGGTGACCGTCGAGCACGTCTTGGCTGGACTCGGGCTTGCCAAGCGCCTGCTTGTGCGCCAGCAGGTCCCGCATGCTCTGCTCGGCGAACGAGGCCACCCAGTCCCCGTCTTCCGAGAACGTGTCCGCGCTGACCATCAACAGACCAACCTCCGCCCCGCCCTTGGTCCACTCGATGAAGCGGCCGATGGGCAGACCCGCGGGAGTCTTGTCGGACCGCGTCCAGCCGGACAGCTCCGCCATGCTGACACCGTACTGATGGTCGACGAAGCGCCCATCGGCCACCTCGGTCGGAACGAGGACGGTGGGATAGCCCACCCCGTCGAGCGCGGCCGTCAGCGCCTCGTCCATCCCCCCATGGGCGGCTGGGCCCCACACGGTGAACACCACGGCGTTGCCGTTGTGAGCGGCAGACTGCACGGCGTAGCGAAACTCCAAGCCCTCGACCAAGCCGGTCCCGAAGCTTCGCTGGGCGACCA
>JAHZJA010000385.1 GCA_022601155.1 Deltaproteobacteria bacterium
ATCCAGGCCTCGAGGCGCAGCCGCGGCCCGGGATCGTCGTGTGCGGCCCACTCGCGCAGCGTCTGACCCGGCACGAACTCCATCGCCACCCACACGCGGCCCTCGTGGCGGCCGACGTCGAACACGGGCACCACGTTCGGATGCGACAGCTTGGCCAGACTCTGCGCCTCGGCGAACAGGTGCAGCTCACGGGCCTCGCCCGCCGAGGCCCGTCGCAGGAACTTGAGCGCGACGAGCCGGTCCAGTTGGCTGTCGTGGGCCAGCCACACCGTCCCCATGCCCCCGTGACCGAGTTCGCGCCGCAGCGCGAACCGATCGATGTGAATCGGCTCCGCCGTCTCGCCGAGCAGAGCGCTTCGCAGACGTTGCCGAGCCACCGCGTAGCCGAGGGTCGAGACCTCCGGAACGGCGGGCAGGCCCACGTCTTGCTCGGAATCGATGTCGAGCGAACCGGGGTCGTTCCCCACGAAGGGAACAATATCAACCGCGGGGGGCGGCTAAGCCCCCCAGGCCCTACGCAGCTCGCGGGCCCATGTCTCCAGCCCGTTGACCGTCGTGTCGAGCTCACTGGGATTGCGGGCCAATTGCTCGAGGGTCCCGCGTAGCAACTGCCTAGCGCTGCGCAGTCGGCTGCGGGCGGTGCCTTCGGGGCAATCGAGCACCTCGCCGATTTCACGCGCCGTCAGCTGCTCCCAGTACGAAAGCTCGAGCACCAACTGCGACTCGATCGGTAGATGCCGCAGCGCCTCCAGCATCAGCCGCTGCTCCCGGCGGCGGCCAGCAACCGTGGCCGGGCCCAGCCCGAGGTCGGCGACCGAGATCTCGCCCAGTGGCTCGGTGCGACCGCGCTGTCGGGCGATCTGCTCGGCCCACTGGCGCAGCACGTTGCGCGCGATCGCGAACAGCCAGGTACGGACGCTGGCGTCGTGGCGGAAACGCAGCACGCCCTCGGACGCCCCGCGGAACGTCCGTTGGGTCAGGTCCTCGGCCTGCTCGGTACTGCCGGTCTTGTTGCGAAAGAACCGGAGTATCCGGCTCAGGTAGCGATCGATGAGCTGGCCGCCCGCCTGTCGATCGCCCTGCTGCCAGGCCGTGAGCAACGCCAGATCATCGGCCTCCATCTGTGTACCAGCGTATCAGCGGTGCTGCAGGTGTGCCCAGTTCGACATGCACCGATCGGCGCTCGCCCCCACGCATTGATCGCTCTGCGACTCGCACGAGGCGGCCCGGCGAGGACCGGTGGCGTCGTCACGGCATGGCGTGGGTGAGCGTAGGGCTCGGGAGAAGGGGCGTGATGTCCCAATTCCCCGCAGCATGGATTCGATGTGATGACGGCAGCGCGGAGTGGCTCTACGTTGGACGACGTCGAACCGGGTGATTGTGGGGCGACGTTCGCCCCAAGGCGCAACGACCCAGACGGCGACATCGACGACGTGACTGTGGACGCGCGAGTCGACCGTGGTGCCGTCGGTCCGCGATGGGCGACGCTCGTACCCAACGCGCAGAGCGAGCGAACCGCATCGGTCGAAGGGTCGCTCGCCTGCCGCCGCGCTCGGGGATCGGCCGAGCCGCTCAGGTGGCCGCAGTGTTGTGCACGACGATCTGGTCGAAGGGAATCTCGATCCCGGCCTCGGTCAGCGCATCGTGGACGGCAACACGCGTCTGGTTGAGGGTGGCGAACCAGTCGGCGCACTCGGTCCACAAGTACAGCTTGAAATCGACCGAGCTGGCGCCGAACCCGGTGAGGATCGCCGACGGGGCGGGGTCTTGGAGTACGCCTTCCATCCCCGCAGCCGTGGCTGGCAACAGCTCGAGGACCCGGTGGGGGTCGGTCCCGTAGGCGACACCGACCGTGATCTCCCCGCGTCGGGTGCCCCGGGCGGTGATGTTGACGATCGTCCCGCCCGTGACCTGTGCGTTGGGGAGGATGACCTTGTGATTGTCGGGAGTGACGAGGATCGTTGCAAACAACCCGATGTCCTCGACGGTTCCGGTCTGTCCACCCGCGGTGACGACGTCCCCGACGGCGAAGGGTCGGAACACCAGGATCATCACGCCGGAGGCGAAGTGCGACAGCGTGCCCTGCAACGCGAGCCCGACCGCGAGCGCGGCCGAGCCCAGCACTGCGACCAAGCTCGTCGTCTGGATCCCCACGGTGCCCAGCGAGGCGATCACAGCGGCCGCGAGCACGAGGTACTGGGTCACAGCCGCCAAGAAGCGCGCCACGGCCTCGTCGACCTTGCGGGCCCGAAACGCACGCAGGGCGAGGGCCGACACCCACTTGGCGACGATCCATCCCAGCACCACGATGGCGAGAGCTTTGGCGAGCCCGAAGATCATTCCTTCGTACGCATCGAGTGGCGGGGGGAGCACGGCGTTGAGGATCGGCATGAGGGCCGGACTATTACCCGACCCGAGGCTGCGGAGACAGGAGGCTCACCCCGACAGGCGTACAGCCTCCGTCCTGACGGTCTGTCGTGCCCTGTGTGTCGTGCCGGGCCCCACGACCGACGAGCGTGCCCACGCGGGAGCGCCCCGCGAGACCAGGCTCGACTGCACCCTACGAGCGACGAGGTGGTCGTCGGGCAGCCCTCTGCGATGCCGATGTGCTTACGGTCCGACACGCCGTCAGCATCATCGGAGCTGGTCAGTGACGCCCGCGCGCAGCGATTCGCGGCACGACGTGTTCACCACGGCTCAACCCGCCGGGGGGCCGACGCGGAGGCTCGGTCCGCCGCTGGGCCAGCCGGCTTGATCGCCGCGATGGCACCAGCAACCGCCCGCGAGGGACCCCGCGCCCGGGCGCACGCCGCTCGACGTCAGTCCTCCAGCCGCTCGAACATCCCGCGCCCCAGCTTGAACGAGAACATCCCGTTGATCGGATCGGTCGTATTGCTCACCACGCTGTTGGCCGCCATCGAGACCTCACCGAAATAGTTGAAGTACGCGCAGGTCACTCCGGCCTGCACCCGATCGGAAATCTCGACCACTCCCTCGAAGGCGCCATCGACCGCGACGGGGGCAGACACCACGCTCGCGCAGGTCACCCGAATGCGATCACCGTGGCTCAGCCCCCGTGCCGCCGCATCACTGGGATGCATCTCGACCGCGTTCACGATCCCCTGGGCCATACGGTGGCGGATCCGACGGTCCTCGATCATCCCGCTCCACGTCCGAGAGTCGCGACGGTTGATGACCCACAGCTCGCCGTCTCGTGGTGCGAGCTGCTCCTGACGCTCGACCGCGTCGTCCCAGCGACCCAGAGCGAATATCGCCTTGCCCGTCGACGTACGGAAACCTCCGCGCTCGCCGGCCGTCTCCTCGAAGACGTCGGCATCGTGGAATCGCGGTGTCTGCCGCAGCTCGCCGTCCTCGAGGTGGAGCGGACACTGGAGCCCGCGTGTCCCGTGTTCGGCGAGGAGCTGCCGCGCCGGGACACCCATGCTCTGCGCGTGCTCGACCAAGGCGGCACACGCCTGCGTACCGGACGAACCGCCCACCGCCTCCTCGAACAGCGCGTCGGCGTCCGGCCAGTCGAATCCAGAGTAGCCCATGCGGCGGGCGATCGCGGCCACGATCTCCCAGTCGGCGCGGCACTGCCCCGGTGCATCGGTGATTTGCGCGTAGTAGCGCAGCCGTCGCTCGCCCTGCATGCGAGTGAAGCCTCCTTCGCCCCACGACGTGGCCGGAAGCACGAGGTCGGCGAGGTGGGTCAGGCTCTGGGGATAGATGTCCTGCTGGATGAGTACTGTGCCGCCGGCATCGGTACGTGCGCGCAAGACATCGAGCACAGCCTCGACGTCGAGCGGTCCGTCGCGCCCTGTCGGGAAGGCCGTGGCCTCATCGAGCTGGGGGCCCGTCTCGCGAGTGAGCTCGATGAGGCGGAGGAACAATGGACCCGCCGCCGCTGTGCCTCCCCCGGCCCAGGTGCAGCCGATGACCCACGCGAGTCGAAGATTGCCCTCCCGCGTCCACTGGTCGAGATCGATCGCGGCCGGGCGCCCCTGGAGCGTCTCGGGAGACTTCTCGATGGGGTACGGAGCGGCGCGCATCATGCCGCGCTGGTGCCCACCGCCGCGGGAGATCATGCGCCCCGAGCGATTGCCCGCCCCCACCAACAAGCCCAGGCTCACCAGCGAGGCACTGTTGGGGAAGTTGTGCGACCAGTAGTTGCCCTTCTCGAGCATCAGCGAGGTGCGAGGCGCACGAACGTGACCGGACTCGTCTGGCCGAGGCTCGGCCATCAGGGCAGCGGCCCGCTCGATGCTCTCGGCCGGCACGCCAGTGATCGCAGCCGCCTCGGCGAGGGTGTAGCGCTCGTCGCCCTCGATCATCGCCCGCCACTGCTCGAACGTAGCGCCATAGGCCGCCCGCATGGCGTTGCCCTCGGACTCGAGCGCCAGCTCGTCGTCGCTCACCGTGTACTGTGCGATGAACTCCTCGTCGTACCAGCCGCGGTCGAGAATGACACGAGCAATTGCATTGTTGAGCACGGCGTCGGTGCCCGGCCGGAGCTGGAGGTGAATCCCGCCGTTGTCCTCGGCCCACTGGGCCGCGACGTCACGGCGGGGGTTGGCGACCACCAGCGCCTTCGAGGGTCGCCCCTGTGCATCGACGAGCGCATCACCCTCGGGCGTGGGGGACACCCAGTTGGAGAACAACACGCCCCGAGCCTCGTACACCGCGACCCCCGACAGGAACACCACATCGGCTTCCCGCCAGTCGGGATAGCCCGCGCTGAATGGATCGACGCCGGCGGCCGAGAGCCCGGGCGTGGACGAGCCCGAGCGTGGTTGATCGTGCGGAGCCCAGCAAGGCGTTCCCACCGCCGAGAACGCGAGCTTGGTGATCGCGTAGGTGTTCTCGTAGAACTGATAGGAGTAGGTCTTCATGCCCCACGCCAACTCACCGTGTGTATCGACCACGTGTCGACCGAGGCGTCCGGCGAGCTCGATCGCGTCGTCCCACGTGATCTCCACGTGTTCATCACCAATACGAAGCTGCGGGCGTAGCAACCGGTCGTGCTTGGCAGGGTCGCCCTCGGAGTACAAGCGTCG
Source organism: Deltaproteobacteria bacterium (assembly GCA_022601155.1). Taxonomy (GTDB): domain Bacteria; phylum Myxococcota_A; class Polyangia; order Nannocystales; family Nannocystaceae; genus Paraliomyxa. Next base: position 5,058 of record JAHZJA010000385.1, read on the forward strand.
GGCCAAGACTCCTCCAAGAGTGTGGTCGCCTCCGGGGTTGACGACATCCGCCTTCCAGTCGGGCAAGACCACCACATGGTGGAGACGGCCGTTCACCTCGACCACATTGTGCTGGTGGGGAGAGATCCACGGGCGGTTCGGCGTGGCGTGGGGGAACTCGACTCCGAGTGCATTGTCATCGGCGGACAGACCCCCGGGCGCCTCGTCGACCGGCCAGCGATAGATGCGGTAGCCACATCCGACGATGCAAAAGGCGCATGCGGACGTGAGTTCCTCGGCCCCGACGGGAGGAATGACCACAGCGGGCTGGGCCATGGCCGCGGTGGCCGTCGACCCGGACGCGGCGACCATCGCCGGCGTCGCGAGGGCGAGCTTGGCGAATCGCCGGCGTCCGGTTGGCCCTCGCAGGCCGCTCGTCTTGCCTTTCGTGCTCACGCTGCCCCCTCGTCGGTGTCGGCTCCGGAAGGCAGGGTCGCGTCCACAGCCAGCACTTGGCCGAAGGACGGACGGACGACTACGGACGCGCAGATCACATCATCGACGATCTCGAGATCGACACGAGCAAGATTGCTCGATGCGCGTCCGTGGATCATTCGACCATCTCGACGCATGTCGAAGACACTCTGATGACATCCGCACGGCCCGAATATGCCCGTGGCGAGATCGATACTACTGGTGCCCAATGGGCAACCCATGTGCGGACACAACATGGAGAACGCCACAATCGAGCCTGCAGGTCCAATGCCGTACTCCGCCTCCGTTTCGAGCTGTACCAGGACACAAGGCCCGACCTCGTCCAATTCGAAACCGATGAAGCCGGCCGCCTCGAGCTCGTCCATCGTGGCGATCGGGGTCCGGTCACTCTCCGAGTCATCGGCCTGACATGCCGACAATAGGCCCGCAGCGGCGGTTCCTGCCGTGTACAGACCCAGGGTTCGGCGTGAGATCAGCGGCAGCCGCCGCGGCGAGGCGGAGCGAAGTTGCGAACGCGGCATCGTAGATTACTCAATTTCTTTCAGGCGCCCTTCTCAGGCGCGCTCCCGGGAAAGTCATCAACCGTGGAGCGCCCCTCGAAACGCCGTGAGAACATTGGCAAGCGCCAGGGAAACTCCGATAACCATAGGGAGGAAGTTACGATCGGCAAGAGCTACGTGTGTAAAAATTGACCACAGGTGAGTCTCGCTCGAAATCGAACGAGGCAAGGCTGGTCCGCACGTGATCTTGTCAACCTCGTGATCGGCACGATCGCGAAGGAGCCACGGGTACGCAGACTATACTGACAACACGAATGCCGCGGTCCTGGCCGAACTCGCCCAAGGTCGGGATGCGCATCTGCGACCGCTGGCGATGTGACGCTGCAAATTCCCGGGAAGGAAACGGTAAATGCGAAAACGCTCTCGCCTTGCAAGGAGCAACGATCGTCCCCACCAACCGCCTCCCGCGTCACTCAATCTCCCACCGCAACTGCATGTCGGATCGTCGTCCAGACCTCGATTGAATCGCAATGAGGGTCACCGCTACAACAGATGGGAGTCCGCTTCGGCCATCAGCGCTCCACTCTCGGAGCCGTTGTTCTCGAGACGCGAAATTGCCCACCCCGTAGCGGAGCCACCTCCGTCACCGCTGCTGGCCCACCGGTTCGCTCCTCGCTCAGAGGCTCACAGGACCGAACGTTCTACACACGTCCGCGCCCCGGGACTGCCCCACTGTCGTGGCCCCGTGAAGATGCCGATGACGACGCCGTGCTCGTCGATGAGATAAGTGTCGGGCACACGCTCGCTGCCGAACCGTCGATGCAGGGTGGTGCTACGATCCCACAACACGCGCATTCGGGCACCGTCGGAGGTGTCGTCCTCGAGGAACCGTGCAACGTCGGCCCAGTTGGCGTCGATGCTGATCGCGATGACCTCGACCGATTCCCCCGCCAGTCTCTCGGCGAGCTTGGCGAGCTGCACCCACTCCGCCTTGCAGGGCTCGCACCACGTCGCCCAAAAGTTGATGACGACCGGCCGACCACGAAAGTCATCGAGGCGAACCTCTCGACCTTCGGCGTCGTGCACGACGAACGGCGGCGCAGAAAATACCGTCCGCGACTGTTCCGCAAGCGTTGCGTGCCCGGTGTCCGCAACCGTGATCTGCACTTCGATCGACACACCACGACCAACGGCCAACGCGAGCTCTGCACGAGGAAGGCCAGGCACGCGGACGCGCAGGTGTTGGGATCCGCGGGGGGCGAACAGGTGAAACCCCCCTCGCTCCGGGTCCACGGACACCGGCTCGCCCTCGTGCCCGGCCGATGCGACGGCGATGGTGGCGTTGGGCAGCGGTCGACCGGCAGTATCGACGACCCGCCCCGTCACGCGAGCGTGGGCGGGCAATAGCTCCCGGCACGGAGCGCGTGCTTGAGCCTGGACGGCCAGCGGCAGCGAATAGACGAACCCAAACACGAACGCGGCCGCCATCACGACATAGGCGGCGAGACTGGCCACTCCCAATGCGTCGAGCCGAAGCGGGGTTGTTCGACTCGGGGAGCTCGACCGGCAGGGATCCACACCGAGTTACACACAGCCACCGGGGCGATGGTTCCCCGGCCATGTGCACACCACCCCCCCATCGTGGTGGAGCATGCGGGCGCGCGCACCCGCGCGCTCGGCGTGGGAGCCATCGGTCGACGTCGAGAGCATGCTCCTCGACGGACTCTCGCGAGCCCCCGCTGGCAACGGTATCGACGCGTGGTGGGTGCGGAGTCGGGCGCTTGCCTTGCTCGGTGCCTCACTGCTGAAGCGCGACGAGTGTCTGCGTCTGCTTGCCCTGGGCACGCAGCGCGGCGCCGAGGTTCTTCCGCGAGTCGGCGACATCGGGATGATCTGGCCCCAGCACCTGGATGCGCGAGGCTAGTGCCAGTCGATGCTGCGCCTCCGCTTCCTCGTACTTGCCCTGCTCGACCAGCAGCTGGCCGAGGTTGGTGCGCTGGAATGCGACGTCGGGATGGTCGGCGCCGAGCGCCTCGATCCGCACCGCGAGCGCCTCTCGGTACTGGGCCTCCGCCTGGTCGATCTTGCCTTGCTGCACGAGCGCGAAGCCGAGGTTGTGTCGCACGAGCGCAACGTCGGGGTGCTTGGGGCCCAGCATCTCGAGCTCCAGCTCGAGCACGGACCGCAGCTCGGCTTCCGCTGCCTCCAGCTGGTTGCGCTCCATCTGGGTGACGGCCACATTGATGCGAGACGAGATGGCGTCACGGTGGTCGGGACCCAGGACCTCGCTCTGGATTGCCCAAGCGTGGCGAAACTCGGCCTCTGCCGCCTCGTACTCGCCCACTTTCCGCAGCACGGCGCCGAGGTTGTTCCTCGACCGTGCGACGCTGGGGTGACTGGGTCCCTGGGCTTCGATCCGAATCGTCAGGGCCGCCCGAAACTCGGCCTCTGCCGACTCGTAGTTGGCCCGGCTGAAGTGCAGCATCGCCAAGTCGTGCCGCGAGCTCGCGATGTCGGGATGGTCGAGGCCGAGCGCCTCCACCCGAACCTCCAGCGCGGCTCGAAACTCGACCTCCGCCGCATCGTAGTCGCCCATCGCCAGCAGTACGCGGCCCAGGCTGCTTCGCGTACCCGCGACGGTGGGATGCCGACGGTCGAACGCCTCGCTCTGGAGGGCCAGCGCCTTGCGGTACTCGGCGGCTGCCTCCGCGAACTCTCCCCGCTCGGCCAACACGGTCGCGATGCCGTATCGAGCGCGGCCGTGCCTCGCGGGATCGCCGTTGGACGAACCCAGCACCAGGGGTCGAAGGAGCATCGCCTCGTGGGGCCGCCGCTGCAGGGAGCCGAGGTGGTGCATCAGAGCGTTGGTGGTGTCTGCGAGGAGACCCTGTTGATTCAAGCGCGAGGCATACTCCACGGCCTCCTCCAGCGCCCGCTCGGCCTCGTCGTACTCACCTAGCCCTGCGAGTACCTTGCCCTGCTCGAGGGTCAGCTCCACACGGACCGGCACATAGTCGATATCCTCGAGCAGATCGCGGGCCGTCACCACCGCCACTTGCGCGGCCTCGTAGCGACGTGCGGCCCGCAAGCTCTTGGCACGCGCCACGTGCCGACGTGCGGCCGCCACCGACTCTGCGTCCTTGTGCAGCGGCGGCTCCACCTCGGTCTTCAGCGCGTCGATGTCTTCACATCGCGACAGCGGCTGCAGGTCGGCCACCAACCGGTGAGCCTGGCTCACCACGCCCATGTCTGCGGCGGCCAGTGTGTCGACCGTGGCGTGGAGCTGCCGTGCGGCTCGCTGCAGGCATTGCATGCGCAGATCCAAGATTCGCGGCGACTGCTCGGCTCGCACGACGGTTGCCTCGCACGCCTCGACGTGAGCGCCCCGCCAGGCCTCGGTGTAGTGGTCCAGATCGTCCTGAGTCCTCTCCCACACGCCCTGGGCATACGACGGCCCGCTCGCGACGATTGCCGTCTCCACCTCGGCCCGTCGCGCGTCGTCCCAGATCCCCGCCAAGTGCTGCTCGGCGCCGCTGCACTTGGCGGAGGGAACATCGAGCCAAGCCTGAGTCGTGACTCCACACAGGCCGAGCACGCCCACCCCCACCAGTCCCATCGCCCAGCGGTTGCGCCGATGTCTCGGGTTCATCGACAGCTTCTGCAGCAGGACGTCCATCGACGGCCAGCGCTTGTCGGGGACGGCATCGAGCCCACGGCGAAGTGCATCGATGATCGTCCGCGGCAGCTTTGGTGCACCGTCTGGCCATTGGGGCGCTCCGGCGAGCTTGGCTTCCAACAGCTCGATCGTCGTCGTGCCGTCGAACGGCCGCGCCCCGGTCAGCGCCTCCCACAACGCGACGCAGAAGCTGTACTGATCGCTCCGTGCATCGATCGTGGAGCCGTCGGACTGCTCGGGGGCCATGTACGGCGGAGTCCCCACGACCACATCGGTGCGGGTGAGCTGGGAAGACAGCGCCGAGGACGGGCCGGTCGACGTGAACGCGTCGCTGGTCTCCAGAAACTCCGTGGTCGAGCGGGCGAGCCCAAAGTCGACGACCTTGGCCACCCCGTCGTCACTGCGCATGATGTTGGCGGGCTTGAGATCGCGATGGACCAACTCGGCTCGGTGAGCCGCCATCAACCCCCGTCCCGCCTGCACGAAGACGTCCAGGATCTCGGACCATTGGGGCGCGGTACCCAGCCACGCGTCGACGCTCTGGCCACGGATGTACTCCATCGCCAGGTAGAACTCCCCGTCGCTCTCACCGATCTCATGGACGGTGACCACGTTGGGATGCGCGAGGCGAGCGAGCGCCTGCGCTTCACGCTGGAACCGCAGGCGTGCCTTCTGGTCGATGAACTCGCTGGGCAGCACGATCTTGACAGCCACCTTGCGGTCGAGCTTGTCGTCGTACGCGGCGTAGACCAGGCCCATGCCTCCGCGGCCGAGAGGCTCGAGCACGAGGAAT
>JAHZJA010000036.1 GCA_022601155.1 Deltaproteobacteria bacterium
CTGTGGGGGTTGGGGAAGCGCCTGATGCGCAAGCCACCGAAACAACCAACCCAAACCGACCCTTCGGCGAAACAGGCTCCATAGACCCCGGGTCGAAGACTGCGGCGTCCTGCGACGCTATATCCAGGATCGACCCCGGCGCCCATCGTCCGCCATGCGAAACCCTACAGTTCCATCCATTCTCGCGAGCGTGGCCGTTGCGGTCGCGACGTTCGTGGCGTTCATGCCGCAAGCGCAAGCGGCGCCACTGATGATGGCCACCGAAGCGGGGTCCGAGTTGCTCGGCCTCGTCGACGATCTGGCCCGTACGGTCGCGACGGGGGGCAGCTGGTGCCTCGATGGCCTGTACACGGTCGGCTCCGTCTTCGGGCTCGATCCCCACGGCCGCGGCGACGCGGCCCAGTGCCACGATCTTCGCGGAGTCGGCTTCGCGTTCCTCGGCTTGGCCGCGGTGGTGGTCATCGCGGTCGGACGCATGCGGCTGGCCAACGAGCAACGCCGTCTCGATGTCGCCCGACGCCTCATCGAAAAGGGCCTGACGCCGCCCACCGGCTTGTTCACCGCACCCGCCCGCCGCGACCTTCGCAAGGGCATCGTGTTGGTGTTCGCGGGCTTGGGACTGGTCGTCTCGGGAATGATGCTCGGCGACCGCGGTATGGCGGCAGGGGGTCTCATCCCCGCGTTCATCGGCATTGGATACTTGGTCAGCTACCGGCTTGCGACAGCCGACGCGGCGGCCGAGACCGCAGCACACCGTAGTGAGTCGGAGGTGGGATGATGGCGAGCAACGTTTCGAACGACACGATCGCCATTCTCGATCCCGCGATCCTCCAGCGCCGCTCCGCGGTGCCGCTGGACACGATGGACGAGGCGCGACTGGTCGGTCGTGCGGGCCGCGGCGATCGCATTGCGTTCGCCGAGCTGGTCCGCCGCCACCAGGGCAAGGTGCGGGCGCTGTTGCTGCGCCTGGCCAGTGATCGCAGCCTGGCCGACGATCTCGCACAAGAGGTGTTTCTGCGCGCGTACCGGGGCCTGGTGGGCTTCGAGGGGCGCAGCAGCTTCGGCACCTGGCTGTACCGCATCAGCTACAACGTCTATCTCAATCACCGCACGCGCTCGCGTTCGTTCGCGGCGCTCCCGGAGGACTACGACGTCCGGGCCGCGGCGCCCGAAGACGCGTTGTCGGCCCCGCGCGCGGACCTCCGTCGCGACCTCGAGGCCGCCATCGAGGAACTGCCCGAGCGCTACCGGGCGGTGATCGTGCTGTACTACCTCCAAGAGGTGTCGTACCCGGAGATCGCGGAGATCCTCGAGTTGCCGCTGGGTACCGTCAAGACCCACCTCCACCGCGCCAAGCGTCTGCTGCGTCAGCAGATGGGGGGCGCGGCTTGACCGAGGGGCTCCCATCGCCGCAGGAGCGGCTGGAATCGATCCTCGCAGAGGTCGACGTCACGCCCACGCAGATGCGGCGTGACCCCAGCGGTCGCACCTGGCTGCCCGAGTCTGGTCGGGCGCTCGTGGAGGCGCATCCCGAGTGCGGCGATGCGCTGCGCGAGTACGTCGACGAGGAGCTGTCGCTGTGGACGGCGCTCGAGCGACCAGGTGCTGCACCGATGGGTGATGCCTTCTTCACCGCCCGTGTGGTGGAGGCGCTGCCCGAGCCCAATGCCGCGACCCGTCTTTCGCCCCGGCGCCGGCTGGCGTTGCTGGGGTTGTTCCACATCGTGGGCGTGATGCTCGCCATGATGGTCCTGATGATGGTCCCGGAGTCCACCGCGCAGTGGGCCTCGTCGGCCCACGATGTGCTCTCGTGGGGCTCGGAGTTCGGGGCAGGGATGTGGGTCATCGCATCGGCGGTGGGGACGGCGTTGCTGCTGGTCGTCGTCGGCTCGCGCACCCACACCCCAGCCTGACGGTCGTCTACGCAGGCCGCTGTGACCGCGCTCCGGTGAGCGCGGACGGCGGATTGGCGCGGAACGGCGTGCGTTGTGATGTTGCTCAAGCCTTCGTTGGGCGGGCCATGTGGTCCACAGCACGCCCTTCGACGCGCTCCGGGCCTGCGTGCGATGCATACTCCGCCGGACGACCCCGTCTATACGCTCCGAGGTTGACGATGGCAGATCGCGCGATTTCCCGTTTTGCTCTTGGCACCGTAGCCGCCGCCCTGCTCGTTCCGCTGGCGGTGCCGGTGGCCGTTGCTGCGCCCGACACCGCCCCAGCGGCCCCCGCCGAGCAACCACCGGTTGCAGCGTCTGACGACGCCGTCGGCTTCGTGGTGCTGCGGGAAAACGGCACGGGCTCGGCCGCGCAGGCTCAGCGCTACCTCGACAGTCTGGTGACCAACATCGCCCGCATCAACGGATGGGCCGCGGCGACCGGCAAGTACTTCACGTCGCGAAAGAAGACCGAGAAGCACGTGGCGGCGGTCAAGCCTTCCTTCGGCTTCCTGAGCTTCGGTGCGTACCTGGGGCTTCGCAAGGCGCACGGCATCGAGCCGGTCGCAATCGCCGATGCGGGGGCCAGCGGTGGCGCGCAGTACTTCGTCATCAGCAAGAATCACGTGACGGTCGAGGACTGCAAGGGCAAGACGCTGGCGACCAACCACGCCGCCGACCCGCACTTCATCGACGCGGTCGTGTCCGCGGACGCGTTCGATCTCGCCGACTTCGAGGTCCAGCCGATGCGTCGTCCGGTGCAGACGCTCAAGGCGGTCATCAACGACGAGGCAGAGTGTGCACTGGTCGACGACTCTCAGATCGTCGCGGCCACCAAGGTCGACGGGGGCGCCGCCTTGCGCCCGGTGTGGAGTTCGTCCGAGTTTCCGGCGATCGTGGTGGTCTCGTTCGGCAGCGCACCCGCCGAGCAAGCCAAGTCGTTCCGGACCAACATCGAGTCGATCTGCAATGGTGATGGTCGCGCGGCGTGTGACGCGGCCGGCCTGGTGTCGCCCCGATCGGTCAGCGCCGATGCGTTCGCGGCCCAGCAGACCGCCTACGACGGCTGAGGGGGCGCCGTCTCGGCGAGGTGCTCGCGATGGCCCGCTGCCGCGGGCGGTCGCGTTCATGGCCCATGGCGGCGCTTCGGGACCTGAACCGACACGCTCGCCGTGTTATGCAATCGACGATGCCCCGCGAAACCTGGCTCGCGTTGCTGCTTGCGGCCGGCTGCAAGACGCCGACCCCCGACACGGTCACGCCGACGGTGGTGCAGGCGGCCGAAGACCGTGACGCACTGGCGGTGTCCGACGAGCTGGAGGCGCTCATCGCCGACGGCCAGGCCTCCGAAGATGACCGCGTGTACGCGCTCGATCGCATCCGTTCGATCCCCGACGACGACTCGGCCGGCTATGCCTTCGCGCGCGCGGCCGTCGCGGGGCGGGTCGCCGAGCTGCGGGGGGTCAAGGCGGGCAAGCTGGTCACCGAGGCCGAGAGCTTTGCGCAGCGGAGCATCGAGCGTGATGCCGACTTTCGTAGCAAGGCCGCGTCGCGACTGCTCGCCTCGCTGTGGGTGATGGCGCCCCCGCGGCTGCTGGAACACGGC
>JAHZJA010000386.1 GCA_022601155.1 Deltaproteobacteria bacterium
CGGGCCATGAGCAAAGGTTTACACGCGGGGCAGCCAAATCTCCGTCGGTACCCGTAGGATTGGCGCGGCCAATGCATGGGTGCGGCACACCGCCCCCAAGCGGCCGTTCGTCCCGTCCCTTCCATGGCCAGCTCTCCACGACCGCCCCACGCGCCCAGTCGCTCGGTTCGATTTCCGCTCCGCGCCAAGCTCGCCGCCTTCGCCGGCCTCCTGCTCATGACGCACATCGTCGCGGTGGGATGGGCAGCGCTGTCACTGACGCGCAACACGGTCACGGTCGCCCAGCAGGAGTTTCGGATCGCAGTCCTCGAGACCGTCTCCCAAAAAGTGGAGTCCGAGCTGGCGACGGCGCAGGACGGGCTCGATGCCATCGGACGTGCGGTGGTCGACGAAGCACTGAGCGTGGACGCTCGCATCTCGTTGGCCAAGGCCCTGGTCGAGAGCAACGAAGTCCTCGACAACGCCATCCTCTACACCGCCGACGGGACCGAGCCCGACCCCATCATCGAGGCCGATGCCAAGGGCCTCCACATCGACCCCGAGCTGCCCGAGGCACTGCGCACAGAGGCGGTCCGGAACAACGCCGTCACCGGGCCGGTGCGGAAGGGACCCACCGGCCCGCGCGTGCTGCTGGTCAACCCCATTCGCTTCTCCGACGAGGTCAAGGGATTCGTCGCCAGCTACGTACCGCTGGCCGGGATCCAGCGCCGCGTCGAAATCACGGCCAAGGCCCACTTCGCGGACATGCCCAACTCGCTGCTGCTCGTCGACGACCAGCTGCGAATCCTCGCCCACCCCGATGCCGAGCGGGCGCGGCGACTCGACTCGGCCGCGGACGAGCCCATCCTCGCGGGGGTCGACCCCACCGCGCTGCGGGCCCAGTTTTCCACCTCCAACGAGTTCGTCCATCCCGACGGGACCGAGAGCGTGGGAACGGTGGTGGGGCTCGATCATCGCTCCTGGGCGCTGGTGGCCCAGGTCCCGACCAGTCGGGCCTACGCGCCGATCATCAAGATGCGCGAGGTGGTGCTCATCACCGTCGCGGTGGCCATCGTCATCGCACTCATCGCCGCCTTCGTCCTGGCCCGCCGGATCACCTCGCCGCTCAACCAGCTGTCCCAGTTCGCCACCGACATCTCGCGCCGCAAGTTCTCGACCCGCGTCGACATCAAGACCAGCGACGAGCTGGCGATGGTGGGCAAGGCCATGAGTCAGGCCGCGGCCGACCTCGAGAGCAGCGAGCAACGCATCCGTAAAGAGCTGGAGATCCGCTCGGACCTCGGGCGCTACCTGCCGTCGGAGCTGGTCGACAAGGTCGTGCGGCGCGAGCAAGACATGGAGCTGGGGGGCGAGCGTCGAGACATCACCGTGATGTTCGCCGATGTGGTGGCCTTTACCCCGCTCGCCGAGAAGCTCCCTCCCGAGCAGGTCGTACAGATCCTCAACGAGCTGTTCACCATCGTCACCGAAATCGTGTTTCGCCACGCAGGCACCGTCGACAAGTTCGTCGGCGACTGCGTGATGGCCATCTGGGGGGCGCCCACGGCCCTCGATGACCACGCCGCGCGTGCCCTCGAGGCCGCAGAGGAGATCATTTCATGGCTGGAGGTCGGAAATTCGAGCTGGGAGGCGAAGTACGGGGTTCAGGTGCAGATCGCGATCGGGATCAACTCGGGGGAGGCAGTCGTGGGGAACGTGGGCTCTCGGACACGGATGGAGTACACGGCGATCGGGACGACAGTGAACGTGGCAGCGCGGCTGGAGGCGATCGCTCGACCTCAGCAGATTCTGATCTCGGCGGCGACCGCCCAACAGGCGGGCGAGGGATTCAAACTGGTCCCGGCCGGCGAGCGCTCGATAGCGGGGCATACCGAGCCACTGCAGCTGTACGAGGTGATCTCTTGACGGAGCTCGGATCCGCCCCGCCACTGCGGCCCGGAACCGTCATCGCCGGCCGCTACGTGATCGACAGTCTGCTCGGCGAGGGCGGGATGGGCCGTGTGTATCAGGCCACGCAGGTGAACCTTCGCCGCGACATCGCCCTCAAGCTGCTCGACAACAACAACCCGGATCGCGAGATGGGACACCGCCGGTTCCTCCGTGAGGCCCGGGTCGCATCGGCGCTGCGTCATCCCAATGCCGTCGAGATCTACGACGTGGGCATCGACGGAGCGCACGTCTTCATCGCGATGGAGCTGCTCACGGGCACCGTGCTGCGCGACCTCATCGAGGAAGAGGTTCGCCTCCCGTTGGCCGACGCCCTCGAGCTGTCGTCCCAGATCGCAGATCTGCTCATCGCTGCCCACGCGCTGCCGTTGGTGCACCGCGATCTCAAGCCCGAGAACATCTTCGTCGAGCACGACCGCAATGGAGCCCTCCGAGCCCGCGTCGTCGACTTCGGCCTGGCGTTCATCGCCGGCGACGAGGAGACGGGGCGCCTGACCAAGGAGGGCCTGGTGGTGGGCACCCCGGCCTTCTTGTCGCCCGAGCAGGCCCGCGGCGCCCACGTGGGGCCGGCCGCCGACATCTACTCGTTGGGCTGCGTGATGTACGAGATGCTCACCGGTCAGGTGCTGTTCCGCGGCAGCCAGATGAACATCCTGACCCAGCACATCTACGTAGCCCCCATCTCGCCACGCGAGCGGATGCCCGAGGCGGGGATTCCCTCCGACCTCGACGATCTGGTGCTGCGGATGTTGTCCAAGAGCCCCGAGGACCGGCCCACCGCCGCGACGCTGGTCGAGGCGATCGCCCGGGTCAAGGGAACGCTGGCCGGACAGCGACACCGCGGCCGCGACGATCGCATGCTGCAGGGTCGCGCCGAGCGAATGATCTCGGTTCCCGCGGCCCAGGCCCCGCCCAAGTTCGACCCCGACGCCGTCAAGCAGTTCGACGCCGAGGGCATCCAGGTGGGTGTCATCGGGACATTCGAAGATGAGCTGTGGTTCGGGCTCGCCAGCAATGGCCTGTTCCCCGAGGTCCTCGAGGCCCACCAGGACCCGCGCGCAGTGTTGTGCGATGTGGTGCTGAGCGTCGTCGACAACCTCGAACACCTTTCCGCCCTCACCAAGACGGGCGTGCCCGTCGTCGCCGTCACCGGGGCCAATCGCACGGAGCTGCTGGCCGAGCTGCTGCGCCGGGGAGTGAGCGACGTCCTGTGTCCGCCCGTTCGCGCCGATGAGCTGGCTCGAAAACTCCGTCGCGCCGTCGAACGCAACCGCCGTCAACTCGAGAGAAACCGATGAACATCCTACCGTCCATCGCCCTAGTCTCAGCCTTCACCGCACCGGCTCAGCCCGAGACGTTCGAATACACCATCGTCAAGGGGGACTCCTGCGCCAAGATTGCGCGGCAGGTCTACGGTGACCCCAAGCACCACGTGGTGATTCACGAGTACAACCGCTGGCTGGGGCCGCGGTTGCCCCATCACCTCGAGCCCGGCAAGAAGCTGGTGCTCCCCAAGAAGCTGCCCGCCGCGATGCCCGACGCCGAGGTGACCGCCGCCCGGCGCACCGTGCAGGCACGCTCGCCCAAGACCTCCGACTGGAGCAGCGCCATTCCGGGGCTCGACCTGTACAGTGGATGGCGGGTCAACACCCACGACCAGGCCTCGGCCGAGATCACCTTTCGCGATCAGTCCCGCATCGAGCTGCGCGAGAACACGCTGGTCATCATCTACGGCGGTAGCCGAGACAAGGTGCGGCGCAAGACCTCGGAGGCCACCCTCGACCGAGGCTCGCTGCGCAGCCGCCTGGGTGCCTATACCGGCAAGGACGATGCCGCCGTCAAGATCACGACCCCGTCGGCCGTGGCCGAGTTCGAGGGAGGCGCCGCCCTCGTCACCGTCGACGAGGGAGGCACCAGCCGGGTCGCCAACCACGGCACGGGCAATGCGGCAGTGCGCTCGGCGGGCCGCAAGGGCCGCAAGGTCAAGGTCAAGTCGAAGATGGGCTCCAAGGTGAACAAGGGCAAGCCCCCCACCAAGCCCAAGCCCCTGCCGCCGTCGCCCGCCTGGGTCGAGGGAGGCGCCAAGATGTTCGTCGCCGCCGGTGACCGCGGAGCGACCATCACCGGAGAGTGGGGTCCGGTGGCCGAGGCGGTCTCGTATCGGGTGGAGGTCTCACGACAGCCCGACGGAAGCGAGGTCTGGACCAGCCAGGTGGTGCCCTCCTCCACCACCCGGTTCGAGGCCCAGCAGGCGCCTGCGGGCGACTACTACGTGAGCGTGGCGGCGATCGACTCCGACAAGTTCGAGAGCCCGCCATCGACCGCACACAAGCTCAACGTGACCCCGGTCCAGCTGCTCACCCCGGGCGCGGCTCCGTTGCCCGAGGCCGAGGCCGAGACGACGGGCCCCCCCCGCGTGCTGCGGGGCACCCGGCTCGACACCCCCCGCGGCCTTCGATGTCGCATCGGCGAGGGTGAGGCCGTGGCCGAGCCCGTCCTCGACAAGGTGGGCGAGCACGTCGTCTCCTGCGTGACCGCCGACCAGCAGATGGCACCCGGCTTCACCGTGATGGTCGTCGACGTCGAGGTGGCCGCCTCGGCGCAGGCCCACTCCGCCGTGCGCACCCAGACCTCGACCGCCAAATTCTCCCTGAATGCCGACGTTCCCCTGCCGCGCCGACTGTGGGTGGAGGCACCCGAAGGCTTCTTGGTGGGCTCACCCGCCCCGAGCGACAGCGCGGGCCTGTGGGAAGTGAAGGTGCATGCGGACTCCGGCGCCCCCGACGACGCCACGCTGCGCGTGATGGCTGATGCTGGCGGCGAAGCGGTCGAGCTGGGGCAGGTTCCGCTGACGGTCAACGACGCCGAGTCCACCCCGGACGCGCCCGCGCCCAAGAAGAAGAAGAAGGGACGCGAGCTCCACATGGTCGAGCTCGGGGTGTTCGGCGGTACGATCTTCCCCAGTCGCAACCACGACCTGTTCCAGGAGGCAACGGTCCTGCCGTTCACCCACGAACCCCTCAACGTGGTCGCCCCCGAGTTCGGCCTGCGGATCGGCTACTACCCCATCCGCTGGGTCGGTGCCGAGCTGGAGAACAGCGTGATGCCCACCCGCACGCGCAACAGCGACAACGCCGCGTTCATGTACTCGCTTCGCGGTCACGCCATCGTGCAGGGGCCGTGGCGAGTCACGCCCACGCTGCACGTCGGCGGTGGCACGATCGGTATCTCGGGGCCTGCTCCGCGAGATGGCTCGTCGTCGGGCCTGGGGCGCGACCTCGATGCAGCGCTACACTTCGGCGGGGGCCTCAAGTTCTATATCAACCACTGGGCCCTGCTCCGGCTCGACGTCCGGGACGTGGTCAGCACGCACCTCACCGGCGGTGCTGCCCACTCACCCGAGGTGCTCCTGGGCTTCTCGGTGGTGTTCGGACGACATAGCGCCAAGAAGGAAGGCGGCAAGGCCAAGAAGGCCAAGAAGGCCAAGAAGGCCAAGAAGGCCAAGAAGGCCAAGAAGGCCAAGAAGGCCAAGAAGGCCAAGGCAGGCGGCTCCGCCAGCGCCAGCGGGGGCTGACGCCGCTGCCCGGAGCGCTTTCGCCCGAAGCCCTCGCCACTGTCGGCGAGGGCTTCGCTCGTTGTGCTTGGCGAAACGGTGCCGACGGGAGACAACATAGGGGTCCGTCATGATGCTGCGCTTGTTGACACCATCGACCGCCCTGCTGCTCGGCCTCGCGTCGACGTCTGTCATCGCCGCCGAGCCGAAGGCAGGAGGCAAGGCCAAGGTCTCGCTCGGCAAAACCGATGCAGATGCGGACGCCGACGCGACCAAGACCCCGCCGGGCAAGCGCAAGGATCAACCATGGATCCGTCGCTGGACGCCCGAGCGCAACCAGGGCGAGCTGGGCCTGTACGGCGGCGTGCTGCTGCCGTCGCGTCGCGTCGAGCTGTTCCAGGCCGATCCCACGCTGGCCGACCAGGGCTACCAACCGTTCGCCGCCGTCGCGCCCGATGTGGGCCTGCGCCTGGGCTACTTCCCCATTCGGTTCTTCGGTATCGAGGGTGAAGGCGGCGTGATGCCGGCCCGGGTGGACGCAGGCGACAGCGCCCTGCTGTGGACTGCCCGCGGGCATCTCGTGGCGCAGCTGGGCATCTCGAGCATCACCCCGTTCCTCGTCGCGGGCGCGGGACTGCTTGGGGTCTCCAGCGACCGCAGCGTGGTCGGCAACGACGTCGACGCCTCGGCGCACTTCGGGGTCGGCGTGAAGTTCTACCTCAGCCGCTACACCGTGCTGCGCCTGGACCTGCGCGACATCATTGCCGCCCGACGCGGTCGAGACGCGGGCATCGTGCACAACCCCGAGATCTTGCTGGGCCTGAGCTTCACCTTGGGACGCAAGCGCAACGAGGCCCCGCCGCCTCCGCCCGACACCGACGGCGACGGCTTCGCCGACCCCGACGACGAGTGCCCCGAGATGCCAGGCGTCGCCGAGTATCTCGGCTGCCCGGTTCCCGATGTCGACGGCGACGGCATCCTCGATCCCGACGACGAGTGCATCGCGATCCCTGGCGTGGCCGACTACGACGGGTGCCCCATCCCCGACACCGACGGCGACGGCATCCTCGACCCCGACGACGCCTGCAAGGACGAGCCCGAGACGACCAACGGCTTCGAAGACGCCGATGGGTGCCCCGATGAGATTCCCAAGGAGGTCGCCAAGTTCACTGGCGTCATCAAGGGGATCTACTTCGCCACCAACAAGGCAGTCATCCGAGACAAGTCCAAGCCCGTGCTCGCCAAGGCCCTCGAGGTGCTGGAGAAGTACCCCTCCGTGCGGGTGGAGGTCAGCGGCCACACCGACAACCGCGGCTCCGCCGAGCGCAACCTCGAGCTGAGCGAGCAGCGAGCCGACGCCGTCAAACAGTGGCTGGTCGAGGCGGGCATCGACTCCTCCCGCATCACTACTGTGGGCGCAGGATCCAACTCACCCATTGCGAGCAACCGATCCAAGAAGGGACGCGCGAACAACCGACGCATCGAGTTCAAGATGCTGATGCAGTGAGTCCTGTCGGGCTACCGCCGACAGCCGGTCATCTCCGGGCTCCGACGTTTGCGACCCGAGGACGAACACGACGACGCATCGGTGGACTTTCGATCGGCCGGCCAGCCGTAAGGCTTTCCTTCAGGTCGAGTTTCCCGCCGATCCCACCAAAGCTGGTGCCCCTCGCCTTACAACAATGTTTTGCGCCGCACTGCGTCACGCTTTGGACTTGCGTGTGCGGTCGAAGCACCGCAGGATCGTCGAGTTGTCGTTCCAAGGCGTGCGCGTTGCACACGCCAGACCTTCCGGGTGTCATCCTGCCCTGGCTCCATGCCGACCGCGGACACACCCTTCGCCACGAGTTACAGCGCGACCGTGGTCACCGCTCGGGTCAATTTTGGGGGCGACCCGAGCGGTGACCCATTTCCAACCAACCCCCACAGTTAATGCGACCGAGGTCGCCGCTCGGGCCTCAATTTGGGGGCGGTCCGGGCGGCGGCCGCTTTACGACCGCCAACCCCCGCGGCATCACTGCAGGATCTTGAACTCGATCCGGCGGTTCTTCGACCGCCCCTTCTTGGTCTTGTTGTCGGCAATGGGCTCGTCGGGCCCACGCCCGTCGGTCGTGATCCGCGACTCCTCGATGCCCTTGTCGACCAGATAGTCCCGCACCGCATCGGCGCGAGCCTGGGACAGGCTGACGTTGGAATCGTGATCGCCCTTGCTGTCGGTGTGACCGGTCACCGAGACCTTCACCGACGGGTACTTCTTCATCACGTCCGCGACCTCGTTGAGCGTAGGCCTGGACGCACGGCGGATCGACGAGCGACCCGAGTCGAAGTAGATGCCCTCGACCACGCCCTCGAACTGGGTGATCTCCTCGGGCAGCTCGTCCGGGCACCCGTCGGTGTCGTCGAACCCGTTGTAGTTCTCTGCCTGTTCCTCGCATTCATCGTCGGGGTCGAGGATGCCGTCGCCGTCCATGTCGGGAACGGGACAACCGTTGGCGCTGTCGCCCCACTCGTTGGGGCACTTGTCGCGACGGTCGGCCACCCCGTCGTTGTCGGAATCTCGATTGAGCGGGCAGCCATTGTCGTCCCCGCCGGGCTCATCGGGACACTCGTCGTAGTAGTCGGCGATCGTGTCACCATCGGAGTCGGTTCGCTTGGCACGGTAGTCGGCCCCCACCCACTTGGTGAGTCGGAGATTGACCTCGGCCCCGAACAGCAGCTCACCATGGTGCACACGGCGATTGTCGATGCCGTTGCCCGTGATGATGTGGCGGCCGTCCACGCGCACCGCCACCCAATCGTTGATGTAGAACTTGGCTCCGGGACCCCAGTGGAACGCACCATCGCTACCGTTGAGGATGTCGGAGTTGCGCGAGCGTAGGCCAATCCCGCCGCCGCCCACAGCCAGCGTCGGGGCCAACCGGTAGGGCAACGATCCCACCACGTGCACACGCGCGGTGTAGAAGCCGGCCCGCGCGTTGCCCTCGCTCGGACTGCTGGTGGGCATGCCACCGGTCTCGAAACCCAGCCCCACATACGGGATCGGCATGTACTCGAGCCGGAACCCCAGCGATAGATTCGAGCGATCGACCTGCGGTTGAGGCCCGATTCCTCGGTCGAACAGTCCGTGGTTGTTGCCGCGCCAAAATACGCCGATGTAGCCCCCCACATTGAGCATGTGGTTGGTGGGCTTGTAGCGCTCGAAGAACGGGCGCTCGTCTTTGACCTTGGGCTTCTTCTCGCGGGGCTTCCTCTTCTTCTTGGTCCGCTTGGCCTTGCCATCGGCGCCGCCGAGGCTGACCGAGCCGCTCGCCGAGGCCGAGGAGCCGCCGTCGTCGTCGAACGGGTTTTCCTCCTCGGGCTCATCATCGTCGCCGAGGTTCTCGTCATCGTCCTCGCCGTCGAGGTCATCGTCGTAGCCCTCGTCGTCATCGTCCTCGAGGACGAGATCGTCATCGTCATCGTCGGGAGCAGCGAAGGTCGACGTCGGTGCCGCGGCCAATCCGAGGCCCAGCAGCAGCGCCAGGGCAAGGGAGGAGTCGGACACTGCGTTTCGAGGGTGCGCCATGGACAATCGGCTCCGGAAGAGGCGTGAGAGCGAAACTGGGGGATGTCAGCCGAGCCCCCCGGTTCGGCTTTGGACCTACATCCGACGCTACACGGCTCGCCCGTTGGGGGTCAATTGCGGCCGTCCCCCACGACGGTGCTCGCGTGCTATCGGTAAGCAGTGGCGGTGGCCAGTCGAACGCGCCTGTACGGCCTGCTGGGCCTCATTGCGTTGTCGACCCCGTTGTCGCTGGCGGTGGAGAGCCTGATTCGTCGACTGCTGCTTCCGCCTGAATTCGACCAAGTTCGCGTCTGGTTGGCACCCACGCTCACTCCTTGGGCGTGGGGCATGGTGCCCCTTACCGTGGCAACAACGGCACTGGGGTGGTGGTTGTTCAGCAGCTTGGCACGCCGGGAGCTACGTCGGGCTCGACCTGGCCTGACCCCCGCGCAGGCACGAGCCAAGGCTCAGTTCGAGGCCCTCATGCTCGCCAGCTCGGCGCCCCAAGTTCCCGCCGTTGCGGCCACGGTGTTGTTCATGTTCGGGGCATCGATCGTGCCCGTTGCCGTCGCCATGGTCACCGCCACCGCGGGCGTGCTGTCGCTGGCGCTGTGGCTGCGCACGCCCGACACCGAGCCCCGGTGAGCCAGGCAACCCGCCGGGTTGCCGTGTCCCGGCTCGGCCTCGCGATCGACTGACCGTGGCGCACTGGGGTGCGCGCGCAGACCCCTACGATCGCGACGACGGTTCAGACGTCGTCCGTCGCTCGGCCCACGACGCTTCGCACACCGCCGCGACGCACTCGGCCACACGAGCCGGCTATCGTGCCCCGTAGGCCCGAAGCACCTGATAGCCGAAGTCGGAGCTCTGCCCCTCGTTGCCCAGCCCCGACATGTGCTCGGACACGAACGTCCGGCGTTCCTCCGGGGTGGCGCCGCGGAGTTCCAGCGCGACGAGCCCCGCGAGCGTCCGCATGCTCAGCGGCAGCGGATGGTTCACGTCATCGAGCGTGGGCTCGAGCGCTGCCCACAAGGTGGCCCCGTCACGGCGAGCCATCGCGTCGAGGATCGCGATGCTGCTGCGGACGGGCGCGGGAATCCCATCGGTCGACGCGGTGCGCATCACCTGGGCCCACCACGGCGTGGCCGCGACATCGAGGTGCGGGACGATCTGCTCATAGATC
This sequence comes from Deltaproteobacteria bacterium, assembly GCA_022601155.1. GTDB lineage: Bacteria > Myxococcota_A > Polyangia > Nannocystales > Nannocystaceae > Paraliomyxa. The sequence goes on from JAHZJA010000386.1 coordinate 10,228, forward strand.
GTGTAGGTGGCCGCGAGCCAGGCCGACCAGTCCACGGGCCCCAGCGCTTCCTGCTGTCGCCACTGCGGCATGGCCACGCCGCTGAGTCCGTCGGGCAGCGCAACTCCACCGTCCTCGAAGGCACGCATCAGCAACACCGCCTCCTCGGCCTCGAGCAAGATATGGGGGTCACGGCGGTCGCCGATCCCTTCGAGCGGATAGGGTCGCGGCTCGATCCCCGCCAGCACGGGCAAGATCGGGGCCGGGCTCCAGCGCATCTCGTGCAGGAACTCCGCCGACACCCGCAAGAACCGCTGCTTCTCGGCCCCCGTGTCCAGCAGCGGCACCATGTCGCGGTTGGCCTGGCGCTGCGAGATGAACGGGTGCAGCAGCTTCTTGTTCGCGATGACCAGCCCGTCGATCTGGCCCACGTCGTGGATACCCAGCAGCTCGAAGCTCTCTTGCAAGCCGGGCCACGCGAGGACATCGGCCGACAGCTCCGGCACCGGGCCATCGGGCGAAGACAGGATCACCCAGTCGAGCGTCCCGATGCGAACCACCAGGTAGTCCTCGAACTCGCGATCGATGGCCGCGAGCACGCTCATCATCAGCTCGTCGGACAGCTCGTAGCCTTGCAGCCACTGCCCCAGCACCCCGCCCGGCTTCAGGTAGCGCTTGACCTCTTGGTAGAACTCCACCGTAAACAGGCTGGAGACGCCGCTGACCCAGGGGTTGGTCGGCTCCGAGATGATGAAGTCGTACTGGATGCCCGCCGAGGCGAAGTAGGCCTTGGCGTCGTCGAACACGATGTTGCTGCGCGGGTCCTTGTAGGCGCGGTAGTTGACCGGCATGAAGAACCGCGAGCCCTCCACCATCTCGGGCTCGATCTCCACCGTGTCGAGCTTCACCAGGTTGGGTGAGCCCAGCACGGTGTGACAGGTGACCCCGGAGCCGAAGCCGATGAGCGCGGCGTGGGTCGCCTCGGGCTTGGCCATCAGCGGCACGATGCCCACCAGGAACTGATTGGGCTCGTCTCCCGCGATGTCTGGGCCGATGTCCGGATCCCGATCCTCGGGCCAACGGTCCAAGATCACCGAGGCGTCGGGTTTTCCGTTGGTATAGATGATGTGGTAGCTGGGGTGCGACGTGTTGTCGACGACAGTGACACTCGCCGTGCGGCCGTCCACGTAGCTCAAGATCTCGTACTGCTCGGGGAGCGACTGACGACCGTGGCGGAACACGGTGGACGTGAGCACCATCGGGTCGACGCGGACCACGGCAAGGCCGACCAGCACCGCGAGCACGGTGCCGCCGCTGGCCGTCATCAAGAACGTGCGTAGCCGGGCCGTCGCTCGTCCCACGCGAATCTCGTGCCGAATGAGCAGCAGGCCGAGGATCATGTCGAACAGAGCGCCGAGCACGATCACGCCCTTGATCCCCACCACGGGCATCAGCAGCAGGCCTGCCGCCACGGCTCCCGAGATCGCACCCAGGGTGTTGACGCCGTAGACGTTGCCCACCACCGCCTCGGGCTGACCACGCTTGAGCATCACGTGGGTCAACAGCGGCAACGTCATGCCCGCGCAGAACGTGGCGGGGAACATGATGAGCAGGCACAGCAGGTAGCGGACGACGTTGAACACCCGCCACAGCGAGTCGGTGCGAGCCAGGCTGAGCTCGAACCCGAGGATCTCGCGCGTACCCGCGTCGTAGTCCATCAGCCAGCCCATGGCGCTGACGGCCTGCTCGTACAGCGGAAGTGTCGCGATGGCGGCCAGGCCCATCGCGAACTGCACGATGGCGAGGACCACTTCGGGTCGCTTGAAGCGATCCATCCGCTTACGGATGAACAACCCGCCCATCGCCAACCCGAGGATGAACGCCGACAGCATCACCTCGAACGAGTGCGTGGCCGAGCCCAGCACCATCGACAGCAGCCGGATCCACCCGATCTCGTACATGAACGACGACAGGCCGGTGCCAAAGGCCACCGCGAGGAACAGCCACACCATGGCGCCTCGGACGTTGTCGCCGGGACCCGTCCCCGTCTGGCGCTCCTCGATCGGTGGCGCCGGATCGCGGTCCCGCAGCGCGATCACCATGATGAAGATGTTGATCGCCGCCCCCACCATCAGCGTGCCGGGCAGTCCCAACGCACCCACCAGCACGAAGCCCGACAGCAGCGCCCCCATGGACGCGCCGAGGCTGTTGGTGAAGTACAGGAGGCTGAGAACCTCGCCCGACCGAGCGAGATCACGGCGGAGGATTCCCACACTCATCAGCGGGAACGTCGTGCCCAACATGACGCACGGCGGTAGGATGAGCAGCGCCGCAACCAACCACTTGGCGACGACAACCGCAGAGCCGCCACCCAACGCGGGGAACAGCACGTCGTAGCTCAGACGCATCGCCCCGGCCTGGATGTACGGGAACGCCAGGGCGTACAGGCCGATGCACCCCTCGATCACGCCGTAGGCGATGATCGGTGAACGCAGGCGTCGGATGTAGCGACCCGCCAGCAGCGCTCCGAGCGACATCCCGCCCATGAACAGGCTGAGCACGAGGATCTGCGCCGTGGCTGCGCTCCCGACGAAAAGCCGGATGTAGCGCGACCAGATGGACTCGTAGATGAGCCCGCTGATCCCCGACAGGAAGAACAGCAAGAAAAGGACGCGCCACCGTTGACCGGGGCGATCAGAGCGGGAGGCCATGGCGGGCGGACCATAGCGCGGGGCCTGGCGAGCTGACCAGCGCACTTGGGGGCTGCTATAGTCTCCAGCAACCAATGCAGTACTCCGTTCAGCACGGTTTGCCCGAGCGCTCACGGGTCCGCACCGTCGTCGAGAAGGCGTACGAGGCGTACGAGCAGCGCCTGGCCGCCTACAAGCCTTCCATGAACTGGGCGACCGATGACACCGCGAGCATCGAGTTCACCGTGATGTCGCAGTCGGTCTCGGCAAGCATCGAGTTCGACGACCAAGAGCTGCGGATCGACGGCAAGATCCCGTTCCTGTTCAAGCCCTTCCAAAAGAAGATCGAAGCCGTACTCGGCTCCGAGATGGAGAAGTGGCTCGACAAGGCTCGCAACGGCGAGATTTGAGCGCGGCCGCGGCTCGTACCGCCGCCGCGCGACCGGTCAGCCTGGCTGACAGACGGCGTCGGTATCGAACTCGGCCTCGTAGTCGATGCCCGGCACGGCAAAGCCCCGTGTCCGGCCATAGGCATCCATGAACCGATCGTACAGCGCGTCGGAGTAGGCGTCGCCGACCTGGGCGGCCGCGAACCGCCGTGCCAGCTCCGACTGCACCTGTTCGGTCAGCTCCAGGTCGTCCATGCGCAGCAGCCCCTCGCCATCGAGGGTGGGGCCTGCCTCGCCAAAGTGGTCGTCGAACATGCGGCGCATGTTCTCGGTGGGGTCCTCGAAGCGCTCGCCCATCACGTCGATGAACTCGGCGAGATAGAACGCCACGCCCGGAATCCCGCCCGAAGCCTCGGTTACCACAGCGGGGCCCTCCACCACGACCGCACGCCCCCCAAGCCGCTCCTCGAGCAGGTGGTTGAGCGCATGGGTGGTGTGCTCGAGGTCGGCCTTGGCCAGACCGATGAGACCCTTGCGATAGACCCCCTCGTTGAGTGGATTGCCGCGGTAGCTGATGGTCATCAGCGTGCAGCCCTCGGCGAGCACGTCGGCCGCCATCAACGTGGAGATCCAGCGGTCGACGATGCCTCCGCCCATCACGTAGATGGTGCCGATCGCCTCCTCGGGTGTCCCGGGCTCGATCGGTACCTCGACCACGCGAGGGGGCTCGTCGCCGCGGCCGCTCCGACCGGAGAAGGTCTTGATGCGGATCGGCTGGCCCAACGACTTGAGCGCGCTGGAGACCGGCTTGCCCGTGCGGGGGTCGAGCGCCCGCGGAGCCGCGAGCGACCAGATGATGCCGTCGAGCTTGCCACCGAAGTGCTCGCGGATTTCCTGCACCACCTTGTCGCGGACGGCCGGATCGAAGGCATCGCCTTGCACCGAGCGAGCGTTGAGCCCCCGGGCGCGGAGCTCTCGCTCGACCGACAGCGTGCGGTGGAATCCCGGCGAACCGATCTTCCGGATCTTGTTGTTGCTCTCGGGAACGGGCTGCGCATCCAGGGACAGGTTGAGGGTGTGCGCGCCATGGCGAGCACCCAGCACCACCCGCGCCGCGCTGCCGAAACCTCCGGACCCACCGACCACCAGCCAGTTGCCCCCGGCGCCAGGCTTCGGGGCTTGGGCCGGCGTCACCCGCTCGACCATCGATCGCGCGGCGGCCTGCGTGCCCACCGGGTGGAAGTTGCCCGGGAAGATCACGTGTCCCATCTTGGAGATGAAAC
>JAHZJA010000387.1 GCA_022601155.1 Deltaproteobacteria bacterium
CCATGGGCTCCGAATCCCACGCGTGCTTGCATGTCGTCGACCCGCCCCCGCCGTCGACCCACCACCATCAGCGCCACCCCGGCGGCGATCGAGACCGCCCCCACGGCCAGGCCCGCCACGCCGCCGGCCCGAGTGTCGTAGACGAAGCGACAATCACCCTCGGCATCGGCCTCACAGTCCGCGCGATAGGGACGATCGTGAACCCCGACCAGCGTCCCCCCTGCCGCGAGCGCCACCACTCCAACCCCGGTCAGCACCGCGCCGCCGATCAGCAACGGGCGCCCGGGTCCGGCATCGGCACGGTCGGGCTCCTGGGCGGCGGGCACGGGCGCGAGGGTGAGCTGCACCTCCCGACCGACGCCCTCCACCACCTCGACCTCCACCACGTCTTCCACATGACCGGGCAAGCTGGCCTCCACGCGATGGAGACCGGGCTCGATGGGGATCGACAGCGGAGCGGTGCCCACGTCTTCGCCGTCGACCCGCAGCCGTGCCCCGCTCGGAACGGAGGAGAACGACAACGACGTCGCCACCAGGCTGACGCGCTCGATCGCCGCCGGAACCGTGGCCGCGCGCGCCTCGACCACGTCGACCGCCTCCTGCAAGCCGCAGAGATCGCAACGGCCCTCGATCACCGCGACTTCTCGCCCGGTGGCGGTCGACACCACGCCGATTCGGAGCGCGTAGTCGCGTCCCTCGGGTCCCACCTCCAAGGTGGTGCGCACCAGATAGTCGGCGCCCGTCGACGACCCGATGCGCTGGGCGCAGTCAGAGCCCCGACATGCCGGGTCGAACTCCCCGGGAGGCACCAGCCGCAGCGCGCCGCGAGCCAGTCCCTGTCGCAGCTTGCGGTCCGCCTTGGTCTGCCACGCCTGGGGCAGCGAGCCCTCGATCTCGATCTCGAGAGCGGCCACCGCCACTTCGTCGGATTCGGGAGAGGGCACCACGCCCAGCCCGAGGAGGGTCGCGAGCAAGCCGCTGCGAAGCACGGTGCATCGTACCGCGCCGGCATGCGGCCACACGGGCGAATCGACCGCACCACCCTCTACCACCGGTTCCGTTCTTGTTCGTGTGGGGGGGCTCTGGCAACGTGATCGCAGTGGGGAGCAGGACCTTGGCGGTCATGGGGCTGGGGCTGGTGGGATGCCTCGCCGAGAACCCGCTGTGGATGGACACCGAGCGCGGCTCGGGACCCAGCGGCGGGACGACCACCACATCGGCCGCGACGACCGCCCCGCCGGGCAGCACCACGTCCGACGATCCATCCGCCTCGTCGCAGACGACGGGGGCCATGCCGGACTCGAGCGGCGGCTCCACCACGGGGCCGCCTCCTTCCGGCATCGAGTGCGGCCCGCCGATGACGAACGTCGCGGTCACCGGAGAGTCCTCCGGTCCGTTTACCGACTTCGCGGTCCGGAGCGGCCTGGCCGAGGGCCTGGTGGCGTGGGCGGAGCCAGGTCAGGTTGGGGTCGCCACCTTCGATATCGGCGGCGCACAACCCTTCACCTCTCCGCTTCCCGTGATGGCGCAGCAGGTGCTGCTGGCCGGCAGCCTCGAGGAAGCCTACGTCGCGGTCGACACCACGCCCTCACAGATCTTCTCGGTGCGCCGCACCAGCGCGTCGCTGGTCGACTTCACGGTCCCGGTGTTTCCCGTGGAGGGATTGCTGGTCCCCTTCCCCGGTCGCTTCGGCATTCTCACCCGGCAGCTGGCCAACCAAGACTCCTTCGCCCGCCTCACGCTGGTCGACGTGGCGAAGGCCGGGCAGACCGATCTCGACCTCGACCGTTTTGGCCCCAGCACCTGGCTCATCAGCGAGGAAGACCCGAACAGCGGTGGCTGGGTGCTGTTTCGGACCACGAACGTCGATGGCTGCGCGATCCTCCGCCTCAGCCTCATGGGGGAGCCCGAGACATCGTGGATCCTCGACGACGAGTGCTTCGACCCCGACATCGCCGTTGCTCCCGACGGCACGGCGCTGGTCGTCTACCACCAGATCACCGATGGCGACCGACTCGTCTTTGCCCGCAGCATCGAGCCCGAAGGAGCGCTCAGCCCTCGCGTTCGCCTGGGCGGCGACTCGAGCCAGGAGTCGGGGCCTCGCGTGGCCGTGTTCCCCGGCGGAGAGTTCTTGGTGGTGTGGGAGCGACAGGAGCAGCTCGCCGGTCAGCTGCTGCCGCAATTTCCTCCCGAGGGCGACCCAATGCTCATTGCTCCATTCGGGGTCGAGCAGGGATTGCACGAAGTGTTCACCACCGAGGATGGCTTTGGAGGCGCGGTGTTCTACGACGACGAAGGCACGTTCACCCAAGGCCCGCCGGGTATCGTCGCCAGCTTCTTGTGCGGGCCATGAGCGATACCCCCCGCCCGGGCTCCACCGTTGGCCGCAACATGCCGTCGAGGCCTTGGATGACCATGGGGGCAGCGGGCAGCCACGGGTCGAGTCGGGTGCCCCAGATCGCGTCACGACGATGCATGGCGTCGATCGGTCCCATGACCCAAGCGGTCGGCCGCCACTGCGTCTCCGTTGAAAGGGCGGTAGTCGGGTCTACGACCGATGCAACGCTGACCAACAGTCGGGAGCCCGCACCGCGATTGGGGTACGGTTGAGACCGGCCGGGCCACCTCGGGCTCGACGCGTGGATGCGGGATGAGTGGGCCCTCCGATACCGAGCTGGCGGCGTACGTCCAGGGAAGGCTGTCCCCCGACGCCCGCACTCGGATGGAGGCGCATCTCGACCGCTGCCCGCAAGACCGAGAGGTCGTTGCCAAGTTCGTGCGGATATTCGAGTCCGATCCGCCCACACGACCGCTGTCGAGCCCGAGCACTGCGTCGACCGAGCCCGACCCACCGCTCGAGCCGGCCAAGCTCGAGCATCGTGGCCGCTACCTGACGATCCACGAGCTTGGGCGTGGAGGCATGGGCGTGGTGCACCGGGCCTACGACCCCAAGCTCCAGCGAGAGGTCGCGCTCAAGTGCATTCGTTCGGACCACGCCTCGGTGGAGACCGGGGATCGCCTGCTCCGAGAGGCGCAAGCGATGGCGCAGCTCAACCATCGCAACGTGGTGGCCGTGTACGACGTGGAGGTCGCCAACGATGAGCTGACCCTCGTGATGGAATTCGTCGAAGGGGTGCACCTGGGCCAGTGGCTCCGCGCCGAGCGTCGGTCGTGGCGCGAGGTGGTCGAGGTGTTTCGACGAGCGGGACAAGGGCTCGCGACCGCCCATCGGGCGGGCTTGCTGCACCGCGACTTCAAGCCGGCCAACGTGCTGATGTCGACCGACGGCGAGATCAAGGTGACCGACTTCGGAATCGCGTGGATGGATGGAGCCCCGGGGCAGGGCGACGAGCCCACCCCCTCGTGGCCGGGCGAGCCCCCCCGCACCTCTAGCGCGGCAAGTCGCCTCACCCGAGATGGCCATGTGGTGGGGACGCCCCTGTACATGCCACCCGAGCAGTACGAAGGGCGCGAGCTCACCTCGGCGACCGATCAATACGCGTTCTGTGTCTCGTTGTGGGAGGGGCTGACCGGTGAGCCGCCGTTCATCATCAGCCACGACCAGCCCGAGATCCAGGTCATGATGGCCAGCAAGCTGAAGGGTCCGCCGTCATGGCCCGCGCGAGCGTCCGAGGTACCACGAAGGGTGCAGCGAGCGATCGCCCGTGGCCTGTCGCCCGAGCCGGCCGACCGCTGGCCCACGATGGCCGACTTGCTGACCGAGCTGGCGCACGACCCTCGCCGCTGGCGTCGGCGAAGCCTGGCCGTGGGGGCGGTGGTCGCCGTGGTCGCCGGAGGCCAGGGCTGGACGGCCTACCAGCGGGCGGCGGCCATGGCCGCGTGCGAGCGCGAAGGCGCCGCCATCGAGGCGACGTGGAATCGATCCCGTGCTGCGGGTATTGCCCGCGAGTTCAGCCGGGCGGGCGGCGAACATGCGACCCACGCCTGGGAGCGCGCTTCGTCTCGGATGGAGGCATTCGCGCAGCAGTGGCAGCACGCGAGCAACGAGGTGTGCGTCGAGGGCGAGGTCGACGGCACCATGCCACCGGCCCGGCTGGCCCGCGCGCGTTCGTGCCTCGGCGAGCAACGGGCCAGCGCCCAGGCTCTGATCGAACAGTGGGAACAGCCCGACAACACCGTGATCGACCAGGCCGTGGTCGCGACATGGCGTCTGCCCCGAGTCCAGCGTTGCCGCAACGCGGTGGAGCTCGGCCGTCGTCCCGCGATCACAGATGACGCCGAGCAACGGCGGCGGACACAGTCCGTGCTCGAGGCAATCGCAGCGGCGAGTACCGTGGCGAGGACCGGCAAGTGCGAGCAGGCCCGCGAGCGAATCACTCCCGTGCTCGAGGAAGCGCTCGAGCTCGGGCACCCCGGGCTCATCCCCAAGGCGCAGCGAGTCCTCGGCTACGCCCAGCAATGCGACGGACAGTTCGGCGACGCAGAACGCAGCTATCGGTCCGCGTTCCGCCGCGCGGAGATCGAGGGCGATGATCTGGAGGCACTCACCGCCGCCAACCACCTCGTCTACACCACGGGTCGCTACCAGGCGCGCTACGACGAAGCCCTGCAGTGGGCATGGATCGCGGAGATCCTCTACCAGCGGATGCAGCTTCAGCCCGACGATCCACTCGTGGCGGACGCGCTGTCGCAGAAGGCCACGGTCCTGCACCGGATGGGATCATTCGACGAGGCACTGGAGACGTTCGAGCGCGCCCGCCGGATCTGGACGCAGCAGCTGGGCCCGCAGAGCACCCGGGTGGGCAAGGTGCTTCAGAACATCGGCAGCGTTCGCCTCAGCCAAGGCGATCCCAAGGCGGCTCGGGCCGCGTACACCCAGGGGTTGGCGATCACCGAGGCCACGCTGGGTCCCGAGCACATCACGGTGGCGACCCAGCTCAACAACCTCGGCCTCGCCTACAAGCAGCTCGAACAGTTCGACGAGGCCCTGGCCGTGTACCAGCGAGCCCTCACCATTCAGGAGGCACGCCTTCCGCCCGGCCACGCCGACACGGCGCTCACCCTGACGAACCTGGGCAACATCTACGCGATCCGGGGTGAACACGAGACAGGACTCGCGTATCAGCGACGGTCGCTGGCGGCCCTCGAGGATGCCCTGGGCCCAGACAACCCCGAGGTCGCCAACTCGCTCAACAACCTCGGCGTGGTCCTGGCCAACATGGGCGACGACCAGCAAGCCCTGCGAACGCACCAGCGTGCACTGGGCATCCGCGAGCGTGCCTTCGCCCCCGGACATCCGGACATCGCCGAGTCGCTCAACAACATCGGCTTTGCATCCCTGGCGCTGGGGGACCCGAGCGGATCCCTCGACGCACATCGCCGCGCCCTCGAAATCCGCCGAGCCCACTACGGGCCCCAGTCCCTGGCCGTGGCGTCGTCGCACCACGAGATGGGCAAGGCGCTGACCGAGCTACATCGTCACCGAGAAGCACTCGCCAGCCACCGAGAAGCGCTGACGCTACTCGACGAAGGGCTCGTGCCCGCTGGGAACCCGATCCTCGCCAACGTGCTGCTTCCGCTCGGTCGATCGCTGCGGGCCAATGAACAGCCCGCCGCCGCCATCGCGCCGCTCGAGCGTGCGCTGAAGATCCGGATCGACGCCGACGAGTCCGTCGCACGCCAGGCCGTGATTCGGTTCGAGCTGGCCCAAGCACTATGGGATGGCGGTGGTGATCGTGACCAGGCGCGGGCACTGGCTCGCCAGGCCGTGACCGGCTTCGGGGGCGAGGCCCATGCCGAACGCCTCGCCCGCGTGCGGGCCTGGCTGGGCAGTCGATCCCGCTCCCACCCGTAGTCCGCCCCAAGGCGGTCGGCCCTCGGGTACGGTCACGGCCACACGCACAGCGACGTCTGACAATTGACGCACTCCGTCGCCGGCTGGCACTCCATGCCCTCGGGACACAGCAGGCTGTCATCGCAGGCGAGCATGCAACGCTCGAAACGGCCCAGCTCACCGAAGATGGCGCACAGCTGAACCGCCGTACCCGACGCGGGATCCGGACAGTCGGTGTCCTGCGAGCACACGCTGGTGCACAGACTCGGGTC